>NZ_DLSO01000080.1:0-49556 GCF_002500165.1 Gordonia sp. UBA7860
CTCTCGCTCATCGATGCGGGGGCGTGGCCGCCGAATGATTCGTCGGGGACCAAGGGTGGGACCAGCTTCGGGAACTTCGAGGGTCGACTGCCGAAGACGACGTCGTCGGGTAAGCGGATCACCTACACCGAGTGGGACGTCAACCGTCGCGAAGCGGGAAGAAGCCGCGATGCGGAACGTATCGTGACGGGCAGCGACGGTTCCGCCTGGTATACCGCCGACCACTACAACACCTTCGTCCAGATCCGAGGCCCCAACCGATGAGCCAACACCGATGACCTCAGGCGCGGGAGGCGACAGCATCTCCGACACCGGCATTCCCCTGGCACGTTTCCTCGACGCCGCTTCGCGACAGGGGCCCGTCGTCGGACTCTGGGTGGGCAGCCGACCACCGAGCGCGCCGTCGTCGTACGAGTACCGCGAGGTGACCGGCCGAACGATGACCACCGTCGACGGCCTCTACGACACCTATGCGCGCGCATGGGATTTCCCCGACTACTTCGGACACAATGCCGATGCGTTCGACGAGTGCATGCGCGAACTCGACGACTCCGCCGGCCCCACCGACAGTCCCGCGGGGTACCTGACCAACATCGTCGACGCCGACCGCCTGCTCGCCGCCGACCGCGGGGCCTTCGACTGGTTCGCGACGTCGCAGCTCCGCTTCCGCGACCACTATCGCGACGTCGCCGTGCCGCACAAAACCTTTGCGACGC
The DNA here is from genome assembly GCF_002500165.1 of Gordonia sp. UBA7860. Taxonomy (NCBI): domain Bacteria; kingdom Bacillati; phylum Actinomycetota; class Actinomycetes; order Mycobacteriales; family Gordoniaceae; genus Gordonia; species Gordonia sp. UBA7860. The sequence goes on from NZ_DLSO01000080.1 coordinate 717, forward strand.
TGCTCGAAACCTCGGCAGATCGACGACGCGAGCTGATCACCCGTTGGCGTCGCGCCGGGGTCACCGTCGTCACCGTCGGCGACGACCGTCGACTCTGAGGCAGCCGCCCCTGAGACGACCGACTCCGAGGCAAACGACTCACTGCAGCGCATGTGGCCGAATGCTTGTTGCGCCGTGCCGCACAGGGTTACGTTGACATCATCCCTGCAGACAGACGGGGAACCCACGACGTAGGGAGTCGATCATGACCATTCTCGCCGCTACCGAGGTACTCGCACGATCGACGACGTTGACGAACGTCGGCTGGATCGGCTACATCATCATCGGCGCCATTGCCGGGTGGATCGCCGGGAAGATCGTCAAGGGCAGCGGATCAGGAATCCTGATGAACATCGTCATCGGCATCGTCGGTGCACTGATCGGCGGATTCCTGCTCAGCTTCTTCGTCGACACCGCGTCCGGCGGTTGGTGGTTCACACTCTTCACCGCGGTTCTCGGCGCGGTGATCCTGCTGTGGATCGTCGGGTTGGTACAGAGCAGGCGCTGAGTTCATTTGGGCCGGGCCTGCCGGGGCAGGCCCGGCTCGCTCTCAGGCGGGAGCGAGCGGAACAACCCCGGGATGTCCGTCGAGATAGTGCTTGGTGAACGTGCACACCGGGCGCAACCGGGCGCCCTGTCCCTTGGCGTAACTGATCACGCTGCGCGTCAGGCCGGTACCGAGGCCGTGACCGGTGTATTCGTCGTAGAGCACCGTGTGGAGAACGGTCAGCGTTGTCTCGCCGTCGACCGTCTCGCTGGAGTATCCGAGAACGCCGACGAGGTCGCCCGCCACCCATAGCTCGAATCTGTCGCGGGTCGGGTTGTGCACGACCTGCGCTATCTGCTGCAGGATCGATCGGGCCGACTGAGTCGGCCGCTGATGATTCTTCCGGTGCATGGCTCGTCCATCCCCTCTTCAGGCTCGTTCGCAGCGTCTACACAGCTCACTGATTGCTGCGTCCGGTTCCCCTCCGGGCACGATGGTGTGTGATCGCAGTCACATCGTAACCTGCGGGAGCGTAGGTTCAAGGGCTTTGAGACGAGTCCACCGGTATCGAGACGGATTCACCGCAAACGTCCGCTTGCGGTTCACTCGCGCGTGACGGGACGTCGACGGCCCGCTATGAGGCACCACGTTCGACGGCCCGCCGATAACCGCGCATCGAGAGCACACCGAAGACCAGCGCAAAGGCCACCGCCCATCCGACGGTGAGGCAGAAGGGTGCCACAATCGGGCCGCCCTCGGTCAGCCCGGTCATGGTGTCGATCGCCGGGCTCATCGGCTGATACCGCACGATGGGCTGCAGCCAGCCCGGGTACTCGGAGATCGGCGCGAACCCCGTGTTGAAGAACAGCATCAGCAAGAACAGAACCCCGAGGTGATCGACGACGGACTTTTGCGAGACGGTCGCGATCGCGATGACCACGAAGACGAATCCGACACCGAAGACCACAGGCACCAGCACCGCGCAGATCCCGGCGAGCCAGCCCTGGGTGAACCGAAATCCCATGAGCGCGGCCACCGCGAACAGGACGACGGTGCCGAGCAACGTGCGTGCCATCTCAGCGAGCACCCGACCGGCCAAAAAGCTCGACCGCGGAATCGGTAGCGTCCACAGCCTCCCGAGCACGCCGGACTCACGCTCGGAAACGAGGTATATGCCCGTCATCAGCGTGCCGAACATCGCACCGACCAAGGCGACGAGTCCGGTGTAACCATAGATACTCTGGCCCGCGCCGATGGCGGTCGTGATCCGACCCAGCACGAGCTGGAACATCGCCAGCAGGAAGGCGGGAAAGACGACCGCTTGAATGAGCACCCCGGGGTCGCGCGACCAGGTCCGCAGTAGCGTCGACGCAAGCACCCGCGCCCCGACGCTCACTCCACTTGCCCTACGCTCCCCCACCCCGAGCTCCTCTGCCCGGGATTTCTCTGCCCCGGATTTGCCTGCCCTGAGTACCGCTGCCGTGCGTGACGAGTCGGCGGTCATCGTTGCTCCCCCTTTCGAGCGGTCAGTGCCAGGCACAGCGTTCCGGCCGCCAGCAGCCCAACGCTCCACCCGACGACCGGCGCGGTCTGAACGTCGGTGCCGGTCGAGAGTGCGCGCATCGCCTCTGCGAACACCGACACCGGCTGGTTGCGGACGACGGGCTCGATCCACTCGGGGAAGGCATCTGCCGGCACAAGGCCCGTCGAGCACATCACGAGCAACAACTGTGGAATCATCAGCATCTGCGCGATGCTCTCCGCGTGTGTGGCGACGCCGCCCAACGCGTCGGCCATCATGCTCAGCGCCAGGGCGAAAATGATTGCGAGCGCGAAGAACCCGATCGATTCGATGACGTTGCCGTGCAGCCTGAATCCGAACACACTCGCATACAGCGCAACTGCCAGCGCCGAGACACCAATCCGCACAACAGCATTCGTCATTCGGGCCGCGCCAGGCGTCAGGTGACTGATCGGCAGCGAGCTCAGCCGCTCACGCATACCGCCGGTCGCCTCTTCGCCCGCGATCTCACAGGAGATGATGGCGACGAAGATGCCGGCCTGCAGGATGACCAGCGGCAGAACGTATTGTGCGTAGTCGACGCCACTGCGCTCGAAGCGGCTGTGCAGCGGCACGTAGAAGCAGGTGAAGAAGACGATCGGCGACCCGATGGCGAAGAAGAGCACCCCCGTGCGGACCGTCGCGGCGAGGCTCCTCCTGGTGAGTACAGCATATGCCGTCGACCAGCCTACCGACGTCCGTGGCGCCGATTCCCGACGCACCGCCGTCAGCTCCGCGGAGATCGTCATGGCACGACTTCCTCACTGGTAGCACGGTTCTCGTCGGTCAACTGGAGGAACACCTCGTCGAGGGACGGCCGACGAAGCGCGATGTCGAAGACCCCGACCGATTCGGCGCGAAGCGTCGACGCGACCGCAACGACCGTGTCGAGCTCTCGCGGAGCCTCGACGACGAGGACCGGACGCGACTGCGTCGCCGTTGCGGCGTCAAGGAACTCGTGGTCGGCCAGCGCGGTTCGTACACGCGGCACGTCGGCTACGTCGAGCAGCGTGATCTCGCAGATCGCCGATCCCGCTTGGTGTTTGAGTTGCTCGGGGGTTCCGCGGGCGACCACGGAGCCGTGATCGAGCATGACGATGTTGTCGGCAAGGCGGTCCGCCTCTTCGAGATACTGCGTCGTGAGCAGCACGGTGATGCCCTCGGTTCGCAACGCCGCAATCGTTTCCCACACTGCGGCACGGCTACGCGGGTCGAGCCCGGTTGTCGGTTCGTCGAGGAACAGTACCTGCGGGCGCGTGACGAGTGCGCACGCAATGTCAACTCGACGCCGCTGACCACCAGACAACGCTGACACTCGCCGATCGACAAACTCGCTCAGCCCGAAGGTTTCTGCCACGTACGACACGGAGTCTTTCGCCTTGCTCGACGACAAACCGGTGAGCCTACCGAACATGACGAGGTTCTCCCGCGCGGAGAGGTTGTTGTCCAGAGAGGCGTATTGCCCTGTGAGAGAGATCAATTCGCGCACTCTCGCCGCTTCCTCGACCACGTCGTGTCCGGCGATGAGCGCCCGCCCGGCAGTCGGACGCTGCAGCGTCGCGAGGATCGAGACAGTCGTCGTCTTGCCGCTGCCGTTGGGGCCCAGCAGGCCGAGGACCTCTCCCTCAGCGATCTCGACGTCGATTCCGCGAAGCGCGTGCACCTCCCCGTAATCCTTCTGCAGACCTACGATCTCCACCAACGCCATCGCTGTCGCACCCTTCCGGATCGTCGCGAACTCACGCGGACCCACTGTCTATTTGGTAAGGCAATCCTAAGTTACGAACTCTCGTTGGGCTACCCCCGGTTTCGTGACGCAACAGCAACGAGCCAGTAGAGTGAATTGCGCACACAACCGAATCAACGCGGGGGCTCTCACGTAACCGAAGGCTGAGATGGCGGCAGGCGGCCGCTGACCGCATGAACCTGTCCGGGTAATGCCGGCGTAGGGAGAATCTCATGGGCACACGTGTATCCGGCGGCAGCAATTCCGCGTACAGGAATTCCGCCTACAAGGTCGACTCCGACATCCTGACCACGGGACCGATCGAGGGCAGCACCAAGCACTACGTCGACGTCGACGGGCTCCAGGTTCCACAGCGACGCATCAACCTCACCAACGGTGAGCACCTCGATGTCTACGACACCTCGGGCCCCTACACCGACTCCACCGCGGTGATCGACGTCGAGGCAGGCCTTAGCCGCACCCGCGACGAGTGGCACCGTCCCGACCCCGTCGACGGAGCGTCGACCCAACTCGCTTGGGCACGAGCCGGACTCGTCACCGACGAGATGCGTTTCATCGCCGCACGCGAGAACGTCGACGTCGAGCTCGTACGAAGCGAGGTCGCTGCCGGACGCGCGGTGATTCCGGCCAACCACCGTCATCCCGAGTCCGAACCGATGATCATCGGCAAGGCGTTCGCGGTGAAAATCAATGCGAATATCGGCAATTCGGCGGTGACCAGTTCCATCGCGGAAGAGGTCGAGAAGATGGTCTGGGCGACGCGCTGGGGCGCCGACACCATCATGGATCTGTCCACCGGCGACGACATTCACCTCACCCGCGAGTGGATCATGCGCAATTCCCCTGTGCCCGTCGGCACGGTCCCGATCTATCAGGCGCTGGAGAAGGTCAAGGGCGATCCGACCAAGCTGACGTGGGAGATGTACCGCGACACCGTGATCGAGCAGGCCGAGCAGGGCGTCGACTACATGACGGTGCACGCGGGCGTGCTGCTGCGCTACGTACCGCTGACGGCTCGCCGGGTGACCGGAATCGTCTCGCGCGGCGGGTCGATCATGGCTGCGTGGTGCCTCGCCCACCACGAAGAGTCGTTCCTCTACACGCATTTCGACGAGCTGTGCGAGATCTTCGCGCGCTACGACATCACCTTCTCGCTCGGCGACGGGCTGCGTCCGGGCTCGATCGCCGACGCCAACGACGAGGCACAGTTCGCCGAGCTGCGCACGCTCGGTGAGTTGACCCGCATCGCGAAATCCCATGGCGTGCAGGTGATGATCGAGGGTCCGGGTCATATCCCGATGCACAAGATCGTCGAGAATGTGCGCCTCGAAGAAGAGTTGTGCGAGGAGGCGCCGTTCTACACGCTCGGCCCGCTTGCCACCGACATCGCGCCCGCATACGACCACATCACCTCGGCGATCGGTGCGGCGATGATCGCGCAAGCCGGGACAGCCATGCTCTGCTACGTCACGCCGAAGGAACACCTCGGCCTTCCCGACCGCGACGACGTGAAGGTCGGTGTGATCACCTACAAGATCGCGGCCCACTCTGCTGATCTGGCCAAAGGCCACCCGCGAGCACAGGAACGCGACGACGCATTGAGCAAGGCGCGCTTCGAGTTTCGCTGGACAGACCAGTTCAACCTCGCGCTGGACCCCGACACCGCACGCGAGTATCACGACGAGACCCTGCCCGCGGAGCCCGCCAAGACGGCTCACTTCTGCTCGATGTGCGGCCCGAAGTTCTGCTCGATGCGTATCTCGGCCGACGTACGGGCGTATGCAGAGGAGCACAATCTGGTGACAGCAGAAGACATCGACCGACGAATCGAGCAGGAGATGGCAGCGAAGTCCGCCGAGTTCGCCGACGCCGGCAACCGCGTCTACCTGCCGATCGATGCGACATCGGGAGCCGCAAGCAGATCATGACGACACCACTGTTGCCCACCACCGCACCGGGGGCCACTCCCGTCCGGGTGATGACCATCGCGGGTTCGGACTCCGGTGGCGGCGCCGGAATCCAGGCGGACATGCGGACTTTCGCGTTGCTCGGACTGCACGGACTCGTCGCGGTCACCGCGGTGACGGTGCAGAACTCGGTGGGCGTCAGCGGCTTTCAAGAGATCGATCCGGAGACCGTCTCGGCGCAGATACGCAGTGTCGTCACCGATATCGGAACGAGTGCCGCCAAGACCGGCATGCTGGCGTCGGGACCGATCATTGACGCCGTCGCCGATACCTGTGTGGAACTCGGCATCGGCCGCGGCGGGAGCACCCCCCTCGTCGTCGACCCGGTGTGTGCGTCGATGCACGGCGACCAACTACTCGCCGACGATGCGTTGGATGTGTTGCGGCGCAGGCTATTTCCTCTTGCCACTGTCGTCACACCCAACCTGGACGAGGTGCGACTGCTGACGGGAGTGGAGGTCGTCGACGCTGCGTCGCAGCGCAAGGCCGCCGTCGAATTGCACGGGTTGGGTCCGCAGTGGGCACTTGTCAAAGGTGGCCACCTGCGTTCGAGTTCGCTCAGTCCCGACCTGCTGTACGACGGCACCGACTTCCTCGAATTCGCGAGCGCTCGCGTCGACACCCCGCACGATCACGGCGCGGGCGACACGCTTGCAGCGGCGATCGCGTGCGCTCTCGCGCACAAATATGCCGTGCCGGACGCCATCGATTTCGCGAAGCAGTGGGTCACGCGGGGCCTGCGCTCGGCCTACCCTCTCGGAGCCGGGCACGGCCCTGTCAATCCGCTGTGGCGTGTCGACAACGACGTCCGACGTGCGTGAACGGGAATCGCATGAGAGGTAGCGGACCAATAACAGTCCGCTACATCTCGCGGTAAACGTCCCGAAGCTCACCGTAGGGTGAGGCCATGGGCTGGACGTTTCTCATGGACATGGACGGCGTGCTGACGAACGAGGAACACCTCGTTCCCGGCGCAGACGATTTCATCGCAGAATTACGCAACAACGACATTCCCTTTTCGGTTCTCACCAACAACTCGATCCGCACGGCACGCGATCAGCACGCTCGGTTGCTGCAGATCGGCCTCGACATTCCGGAGGAATCGATCTGGACGTCGGGAATGGCGACGGCCGACTTCCTCGCGTCACAGGACCAGGGCGACACCGCGTTCGTCATCGGCGAATCGGGGCTGACCACACCGCTGTACGAGAAGGGGTTCGTGACGACGGAGACCAACCCCGACTACGTGGTACTCGGCGAGACGCGCATGTACTCCTTCGAGGCGATCACCAGCGCGATCCGCATGATCGAGCGCGGCTCGAAGTTCATCGCCACCAACCCCGACGTGACGGGACCCTCGCACGACGGCTCGATCCCGGCGACCGGCGCGGTGGCCGCCATGATCTCCAAGGCCACCGGCCGCGAACCCTACTACGTCGGCAAACCCAATCCGATTATGATGCGGTCCGCACTTCGACGCCTCGGCTCGCACTCGGAGAACACCCTGATGATCGGCGACCGGATGGACACCGACATCATCGCGGGCCTCGAATCGGGAATGCGGACGATCCTGGTGCTCACCGGTATCTCCACCCGGAAGTCGGTCGAGAAGTATCCCTACCGCCCCACACTCATCCTGGATTCGGTCAACGACCTCGTCGGCCACACCGACGATCCCTTCGGCGACGCGGTCACGCCGGAGTCATCGACATAGTCCGACCTCCCTGAACAACACAGTGAACAGCGAAGTGCCCGCCCCGAATTCGGGACGGGCACTTTTCGCCGGTTGAGTGAAACTCAGCTCGAGGCGAGGGCCTTCGATTTGAGGTGCTCGAACTCTTCGGGCGTGATGGCTCCCGAGTCGAGGAGCGCCTTTGCATCCGCGATCTGTTGGGCAGGTGAGGTTCCCGCGACGTCACGGATGTAGCTGTCGGATTCCTTTTGGTACTCGGCGGCCGCGGCCTGCGCGCGCTCCTGCATACCCTTGCCCTTGACGAGCAGATACACAATTGCGGTGATGTACGGGAAAATGATCAGGAAGATGACCCAGATCGCTTTCGCCCACCCCGAAGACTTATGGTCACGGAAGAGGTCGGCGATGATGTACCACAACACGATCAGATAGGCGACGAACGCAAAGATCACGACCATCGTCCACAAGAAGTTCCAGAAGCCTTCCCACATTTCGGTTTCTCCTAGCTCGGCGGGAATCGGCCTTGTTGGCCGTCGTTGACGCTACAGGTAATCCCGAGTGCTGTACGGGCGAGATTGCTAATTCATCCACCTCAGAAAGCGGTTTCGACACCCGAGGTCATGGTGCGGGTCGGGCATGATGAGAGACATGACCCTCGAACTCGGCCTCGACACGTTCGGCGACGTCACAGTCGACGACTCCGACGACACCATCTCCTATGCGCAGACGATCCGCAACGTACTCGACCAAGCCATCCTCGCCGATTCCGTCGGCGTCGACTTCCTGGGACTCGGCGAACACCACCGCGACGACTACGCGGTCTCCGCGCCAGACGTCGTCCTCGGCGCGATTGCCGCGCGCACCGAGCGGATACGACTCGGCTCTGCTGTCACCGTTCTCAGCTCCGACGACCCGATCCGCGTGTTCGAACGCTTCTCGACGGTCGACGCAATCTCGTCGGGGCGCGCCGAGGTGATCCTCGGCCGCGGCTCCTTCACCGAATCGTTCCCGCTGTTCGGGTTCGAACTCGACCAGTACGAGGAGTTGTTCACCGAGAAGCTGTCACTGTTCGCCGAGTTGCGCACGGGTGAGCCGGTGACGTGGGAGGGAGCATCGCGGCCACCGTTGCGCGACCAGACGGTGTACCCGAGGTTGGAGAACCCGCCACTGCCAACATGGATTGCCGTGGGCGGCAGCCCCGAGTCCGTGGTCCGCGCAGCGAGTTACGGTCTACCGCTGATGCTCGCGATCATCGGGGGCGACCCGCTGCGGTTCGCGCCGTACGTCGACCTCTACCGTCGCGCCCTCGAACAACTCGACAAGCCCACCGACCTCCCCGTCGGCGTCCACTCCCCCGGCCACATCGCCGAGACCGACGAGCAGGCGCGCGACGAACTCTGGCCGCACTATCGGGTCACCGTCGGGCGTATCGGTGCCGAACGCGGCTGGCCACCACCGACGCGCATCGAGTTCGACCAATCGACCGGGCCTGCCGGCTCGCTCTACGTCGGATCGCCGGAAACCGTTGCTCAGAAGATCGCGCGCACCGCGAAAGCGCTGGGGCTGAGCCGGTTCGACCTCAAGTACTCGCACGGCACGCTCCCACACTCCGCACTCATGCGAAGCGTCGAACTCTATGGGACACAGGTGATCCCGCGCGTCCGCGAGCTACTCGCCGAGTCCTGACGGCTCGGCTCCCACGTGCCTTCGCAGTGTCGGAGCACTGGTCGGTATGCGCTCGATCGACGCCGTGACGGCGTCGAAGAACCACCGTTGGGCAGGACTGGCGGCCGGACTCCGCCGCGTGTACGCCGCAACCTCAACCCGCCCGAGCGACCAGGGCAGCCCGAAGGTGGTCACCGGCGTTGCCCGAGCCATCAGCTCCGCGACCAGGTCGGGCACAATCGCGACCAGTTCGCTGGACTGCACCACATAGCCAAGCGTGGCAAATCTGGTGACCCGCAATGCGATTCGTTCATCGAGCCCGAGTTCGCGAATCGCTCGGCGCGGTTCGTCGTGTCCGGTGGAGCCGTCGACGACCACGAGTCGCTCGCCGACGAGATCCTCGTGGGTCGGCGTCTGGCGACCGAGTCTCGGATGGTCGGCAGCGACCATACCGACATAGCCTTCAGAGAACAGCACCGTGCGCTCGAGACGCGGGGCGTCGAGCTGCGGACTCGCGATCACCACGTCGGTCACGCCTCGGATCAATTCGTCAGCCGCGGTGTCGAGGTCGAACGCTCGCACTCGCAGATCGAAACGGCTGGTGCGCTCGGCGAGTTCGGCGACGATGAGAGGAAGTACCGTCACCTCGCCGAGGTCGGACAGGGAGAGCGTGAGCGCGGGGGCCGACTCCGGATCGAACGGCGCGCGCGGGACGAACGCGGCGTCGAGCGAACTCACCGAGTTCGCCACCGACCGGTAGAGCCGCTCGGCTTCCGCGGTCGGTAACAGGCCGCCCGGTCCGCGAACGAACAACGGGTCGCCGAGGAGGCGTCGCAGCTTCGCGAGGCTGTAGCTGACCGTCGGCTGAGTGACGCCCAGAACATCCGCTGCCACGGTGACGCTGCGGGTTTCATACACCGTCACGAAGGTTCGGGCCAGGTTCAGGTCGACCGACATAGATGGATTCTATCTATTCTCAGAAAATTATAGATTGGACTGAATCACAAACGGCGTCTTATCGTGACCGGCAACACATCGGCTCTACGAGGTCGATGGTGTCGTCCACCCCGATAACACATAAGAGTGAGTGATCGAAATGACCGCATTCCGTTCGTGGCCAGCAGTGTTGTGTTGGCTCGTGGTTCTTCTCGACGGGTTCGACCTCGTCGTCCTCGGCGTCGTCATCCCCACGCTGATCGACCAGCACCATCTCGGATTCACCGCGTCGTCGACGACCGTTGCGGCCACGTTGTCGCTCGTCGGCGTCGCGATCGGAGCGGCTGTATCGGGTCCTGTCGCCGACCGCGTCGGACGCCGCCGCGCACTCCTGGCAGCGGTGGCACTGTTCTCGGTGGCGACCATCGCGCTGCCGCTGTCGCCGTCGATCATGGCGTTCGATGCCTGGCGCCTCGTCGGCGGCATCGGCCTCGGTGCCTGCATGCCGGTGGCGCTGACGCTCATGTCCGAGTACTCCGACGCCAAGCGCAAAGCCACCGCCAGCACACTCACCATGACCGGCTATCACACCGGAGCCGTCATTGCGGCGCTCGTCGGCCTGGCCTTCCTGCCGTCGTGGACCGCAGTGTTCTACGTCGGCGGCGTGGCGGGACTGCTGCTGCTTCCGCTGCTGTGGTTCAAGCTTCCCGAGTCTGAGGCATTCCTGGCGGCCAGGGAGTCCCAGAGGCGTCCGTCGGTCCGAGCACTGTTCGCGGGAGGACTCGCCAGAACGACCATCGGCATCTGGATCGGCTCGTTCATGGGCCTGCTTCTGGTCTATGGCTTGAACACGTGGCTGCCGAAGCTGATGCACGACGCCGGCTACAGCCTCGCGACGTCGCTGAGCCTGCTGCTGATGTTGAACATCGGCGCCATCGCCGGTCTGCTACTGGCCGGCGCGGTCGCGGACCGACGCGGCACCAAGTCGACGATCCTGCTGTGGTTCGGCGCATCCGCCGTCCTGCTGGCACTGCTGAGCGTGCGCATCGAGAGTTCGGTTCTGCTCAACGCACTGGTCTTCGTCACCGGGATGTTCGTGTTCTCCGCCCAGGTGCTCGTCTACGCCTATGTGACGCAGGCGTATCCGGCCCCGATCCGCGGCACCGCACTCGGCCTCGCTGCCAGCGTTGGCCGACTCGGCGCCATCTTCGGCCCCACACTGACCGGCGCTCTGATTGCCTCCGGGCAGGGCCACCCGTGGGGCTTCTACCTCTTCGCTCTGGTCGCGGCGCTCGCCGTCGTCGCCCTGGCGGTCATCCCACGTACCGGCAACGTCGCCCCCGAAATCAACGACGACGCGCGCCTGGCCGCAGGCAACGCCGCCGCTTGAGTCTGGCCCGAGACCACTTGCGGCTCAACATCACTTGCGGCTCAGCGTGACCTGGAAGTCGCCGGCCGGATCAGACCAGGTCTCCACTACCGGCAGCCCCGCGTCGGACAGCTCTGCGGCGAGTTCGTCCGGCGCGAACTTGGTACTGATCTCGGTGAGGATCTCCGCGCCTTCGGGTAGCTGCCACTCGCGATCGAGCGCACCGAGGTGCGCGTTGATCGGACGTCGCGCGCGTAGCCACATCTCCATCCGGTGCAGCTTGGGATTCCACCGGGCGATGTGGTCGAAGTCGTCGACGAACAAACCCGTCGCGTCGAGTCCGCGACGCAGCACCTCGATCATGTTCCTGTTGAAATCCGCTGTGACACCAGCCTTGTCGTCGTAGGCGGCAACCAGTCGGCCGGTGTCTTTGATGCGGTCGGCGCCGAGCAGGAAGTAGTCTCCAGGACTCAATGCCTCTGACAGTGCGGTCAAGAACTCGTCGCGCGCGGGGTCGTCGAAGTTCCCGATGGTGCCTCCGAGGAACGCCGCCAACCTCGGCCCGTCGGACCGCGGCAGTTGGAGTCCGGGTGCGGTGAAGTCGGCGAGCACCGGCTCGATCGTCAACGACGGGTAGTCGGCGGCGAGGATTTCGGCTGTGGCTGCGAGCATTTCGGCACTCACGTCGACCGGGACGTAGGTGAACTCACGTCCGCGTTCTGCGGCGTGCGTGGCAAAGGCGTCGAGTAGCAGTCGCGTCTTGGTCGACGTTCCCGAACCCAACTCGACCATCATCGTCGCGTCGGTCGTCGACGCGATGTCGGTGGCGTGCGCGGCGAGGATCGCTGTCTCCCTGCGCGTCGGGTAATACTCGGGCAGAAAGGTGATCTCGTCGAAGAGTTTGCTACCGCGTTCGTCGTAGAGCCATTTGGTCGGCAGGACAGGCGGGGTTTGCCAGAGTCCCTCGGCGGCATCTGCGGCCAGGGCCGGATTGGCTGTGGTTGAGGTCATCGGGCCAGGCGCAACCCGGAGAAGACCCAGCGCGACTCGGCGGGGAAGAAGTTGCGATAGCTGACCCGCTCATGCCCGCGAGGCGTGATCGCGCTGGCTCCGCGCAACACGTGTTGGTCGCACATGAATTTGCCGTTGTACTCGCCGACGGCCCCGTTCGCGGGCGCGAAACCGGGATAGGGCAGGTACGCACTCGATGTCCACTCCCACACGTCGCCGATCATCGCCGAACCTGCGCGTCCGGGATGACATCGTGCTGGATCGAGCAGTTCCCCACGCGCACCGCCGACGCCTGCCGGGTTCGGCCCGCCGGGCGCGCTGGGCGCGCCCGTTGCCGCATATTCCCACTCGAACTCGGTTGGCAGCCGTGCCCCCGCCCACCGCGCATAGGCATCCGCCTCGTAGAACGACACGTGTGCGACGGGCTCATCCCATACGACAGGTCGACGCCCCGACAACGTGAACGTCGTCCACTCGCCGTCGTCGAACGACCAGTATCCCGGTGCGCGCCAGCCGGTTTCGTTGATATGTGCCCACCCATTCGACAGCCACAGTTCGTGTCGTCGGTAGCCGTCGTCGGCGATGAAGTCGAGCCAGTCGGCATTGGTGACAGCGCGCTCGGCGATCTCGAAGTCTTCCAGGAACACCCGATGCCGAGGACCCTCGTTGTCGTACGCGAAGGTCTCGGGCGTGGTGCCCGACCCGGCGAACGGCGTCCCGACCTCGACGACGCCACCCGCGACCTCGCGCCATGTCAGGGCGTCAGGCTCGCCCTGATCGTCGGCGGGGCGGTCGACGTAGACGGGGTCGAAGTGGTGCGTGGAGAACAGGTGCTTGAGGTCCATCAGGATCAGCTCCTGGTGTTGCTGCTCGTGGTTGAAGCCCAGCTCGAGCAGCCCCAGCGTCGACTCGTCGTAGTCGCCGCGCTGGAGAAATTCACTCATCGCGGCGTCGACGTATTCGCGGTAGCGCGTGATGTCGGTGACGCCGGGACGGGTGACCAGCCCGCGGTCGGGTCGCGGGTGTCGCTCGCCGACGGTCTCGTAGTAGCTGTTGAACAGGTAGCGGAAGGTCTCGTCGTAGACCACGTACGACGGATCCTTGCGCAGGATGAACTCTTCGAAGAACCAGGTCACGTGCGCGCGATGCCACTTGGCGGGGCTGGCCGAGGTCATCGATTGCGGTGTCTGGTCTTCGGCCGACAGCGTCGAGCACAACTGATCTGTCAGTGCGCGGATATCAAGGAATCGCCGTGTTCTCGACGCTTCGTCTGTGGCAGGTGCCGAAACCTGCTCAGCGGATATGCGATTGGTGATGCTCACTGGAAAACCTCCGGTGGCTGTTCGTCGCGGGACAAGCGATCAGACGATCACTCGCCGACAACACCATCGTTGCCAGGGCCGCGCACCCTGTCAACGCGGTTGGCGTCTACCAGGCGGTTCGCGAACTCCTGCATCCAGTCCAGCACAGGGGTCTGACATTTACCCCAAGCGAAGCGACTCCAGTGTCACCGCCCGAAGCGCTCAGCGCCCCTCGGCCTCGTCCTCCCACTCGGCGTCGGCGGCGTCTTCGCCCTCGTCGACGACGTGCACGGCGGCTTCCTCGGCGCTCGCGCCCGCTCCGTCGATTCCGCAGTCGGTCGCCACGGCCTCGGCTTCGTTGTCGACGACGCCACCCTGATCGGGTGCGAGGAGTCGGCCTGCGCGTCGGTCGCCCACCTGGTCGTCCTCGACGAACTCAGGACTCGAATCGCTCTCGTGCGCTTGCCAATCGGGGTGCTCGTCGCGCTCGATCTCGTCGATCGGGTCGTCGTTCTGCCACGGGTCGGGCTCTTCCTCGGAGAGCTTCTCGTCGAGCGACTCACCCTCGCGCATCTCGGATGCGGTGAGCCCGCGCATCGCGGCCTTGGGCTCGTAGTCGGGCGGCGAGTACCCCTCGTCGAGGACGTCGTCGACGCCGCGGTCGTCGAGTGAGTCCTGAGGCTGCAACTGATCGTCGGGGTCGAGTGCGTACTCGCTGTCACCTTCGATGATGGATTCGTTTTCGTCGCTCACACCTCCACGATAGGCCCAGGAGCGAATCGCCGAAGACGGCACGCGACGACTCGCGATCAGGGAAACTGTGGAGATGTTGGCAGAAATGCAACAGGATGCCGAGTCGCTCTACGCCGCCGGCGAGTACGACCACGCCCTCGCCGAGTTCTCGGTGCTGCGCGAGATGCGCTCACGTCGGGAGGGCCCGTATTCGGTGTCGTACCTCGCCAACGTCCACGACTGCGTTCGCTGCATGTCAGCACTCGAATTGTGGGCCGATTCCAACCCGCTCTGCCACGAGCTCTACGGCAAGTACGTGCACACCCACGGCCGCGGCGAGGCCGACACCGTCGACGTCGCCAAGCACTGGGCCTGGGCACTGGTTCACCTGGCCGACTACGCACGCGCGCTGCGCCTCTACGTGCTGACCGCCGACGCCCTCTGGGACACCGACCCGGCGCAGGCGCGCCGCCTACTCGGCGCCGCAGCCGTTCACCGCCACGACACCGACCCGACGACCCTGCTCTCCGACGACCGACTCGACGGCGTCCCGATCCATCACGCGGGAGCGTTGGGCTCCGCACTTGCGGAGTTCGTCTCGACGACACCGCCCGCAGATGTCGCGCAGCTTACCGACCGGGTCACCATCGACGGTCTCGTCGACTGAGGACCGCGACGTCGAGAATCGGCGGCATCGCTGCCTACCGGACGTACCGGCCCTCTCTGATTGCAACACTCCTGCGCGAGAAGTACGCCGCGGTGGGCCGGTTGAACAGCATGTACCACCACACTGCAGCGATCAGTCCCCACAGGATGACCGGCCCGACCAGCACCGCGGCTACTTCAGCCATCACAACCAGAGCCACGATCGTCGCGACCACAGCGACCGCGAGTAACGAGACGCTGATCACCGCGACCGTGCAGTAGTAGAGATAGCAACCCCGCGATCCGCGAAGGAAACCGACGGCAATGCCCGAGTTCAGCAGCAAGAAGACGATCTCGGCTACGGTGACCACGAACATGGGCGTCGCCTGTCCGCCCGGACCGAACTGAGCCGACAGCGAGACCAGCAGAACGATCCCCCCGAGGATTGCGATGACCGAACCGGCAGCATGCAGCCAACCGAAGATCGACACGCGTGTGGGACGGCGCAACGCCAGTAATTCGGGATCGGACACTCCGAACACCGGCGGGCCACTCATCGGCATCCCCGGCGGGCCGGGCCAGGGGCTTGGGCCCGGTCCCCAGTACGGCACCGGGCCCGGTCCGGGGACGTTGGCCAGGTAGGGAACCGCCTGCGGAGGGTAGTGCCGCGCCCAGCCTGCGGGGCTGACCCCCGTCTGGGGTCGCGCCGCCGGGAGGTGAACCATGTCGGCGCCGCGGACGGGTGATTCGGGGTTCACGCCATCGGGTTGGGAGTCGCGTCGCACCATCTGTTGAGGTTAAGAGCCTTGCGGAGCGTCGCGCGTCGCCCGATCAGACCAACTGCTGTAGCCCGATCGGGCGAATCGCGTCAGTCGGCCACTCGGTTGCGTCGTCGGAAGACGTGGGTGTCGAAGGCCAGACCACCCGCCGAGGCGAAGCCGACCGCGAGGAGACCCGCGATGAGCGCCAGCGGGAACTCGTAACCGCCGTCGGATGCCCAGAACCCCTGATCGATGTGGGCGACGAAGATCGCGCCGATCATGTCGATGATCAGCAGCACGGAGACGAGCGGCAGCAGAACGCCGACGATCAGCAGAATGCCGCCGATCAGCTCGACCCAGGTCGCGTAGTACGCGGAGAACTCAGGGAAGGGTGCGCCCATCTTGGTGAAGCTGGCCTTGGTGCCGTCGAGCCCGAAGGTGTGGAGCTTCTGCCAGCCGTGCGCGATGAAGATGATGCCGAGGATCACCCGTGCGGCAAAGAGTCCGAGACTGCGGATCGGGTACATGCTGTCACCTTTCTCAGGACGATGTTCGCCCCTTGCGTTGTTCCTATCGAACACGAATCTAACCGGACCACAGTCCGTTTACAACCTGACGCGCCTCACGAAACCAACGCTACGGGTAGGGTGAGTTCTCGCGTCCCGATCGAGAAAACGACGCCGAAAAAAGCCCAAGCCGGACAAGCTGGACAGGCTCGGGTGGATGGTAGAGCCGAAGAGTCAGCCAGTAGGGCCAGAGACACCAGTAGGGCCAGAGACAGGAGCCGTTGCGTGCCGGGAAAGTCGGGAAAGAGTTCACGGCAACCTGTTCTCGGCACACCGGCCGACAGCGTCGACCCCTACCTGCCGGACAATGGCAATCTCGGTTATCGCATCTCCCGCTACGACCTCGACCTCGAATACAAAGTCGCCAGCAACCGCCTCGAAGGCGCTGCGACGCTGACCGCTACGTCGTATGTCGAGCTGGCGCGTTTCAGTCTCGACATGGCGTCGACGCTCAACGTCAGCAAGGTCACCGTCAACGACAGGCGGGCCAGGTACAGCCACCGGCAGCGCAAGCTGTTCATCACCCCCGACTCCCCCATCCAGCCGGGCGGGGCGATGACGGTCGTCATCCGCTACAGCGGCACCCCGCGCCCCATCCGGGGTCCGTGGGGCACCGTCGGATGGGAAGAACTGACCGACGGCTCGCTGTGCGCCAACCAGCCCAACGGCGCGGCGTCGTGGTTTCCCTGCGACGACCACCCGAGCGCCAAAGCGCCCTACCGCATCTCGATCACCACCGACAGCCCGTACTACGCACTCGCCAACGGCGTGCTCGAGTCCAAACGCGTACGTGCAGCACAGACGACGTGGGTCTACGAACAGATCGAACCGATGTCGACCTATCTGGCCTCGATCCAGATCGGGCCATACGAGCACATCAGACTGGCGTCGAAACCCGTTCCTGTTGAAGCGATCCTACCGTCACGACTGAAGGAGAACTTCCGCGTCGACTTCGGAAAACAGTTGGAGATGGTCGAGGCGTTCACCGAGATGTTCGGCCCCTACCCGTTTGCCAACTACACCGTCGTGGTGACCGACGATTCGCTCGAAATCCCCATCGAGGCACAGAGTTTCAGCACATTCGGGGCCAACCACTGCGACGGCAGCCGCGACGCCGAGAGGCTGATCGCCCACGAACTCGCCCATCAGTGGTTCGGCAATTCGGTGACACTCGAGCAGTGGCACGACATCTGGCTCCACGAGGGATTCGCCTGCTACTCCGAGTGGCTGTGGAGCCAACGATCGGGCGGCCGAAGCGCCGACGAGTGGGCGCGCCATTACTACGCCAAACTCGCCGCCAACCCGGTCCGGGTCACGCTCGTCGATCCCGGACCGCGAAAGATGTTCGACGACTGGGTCTACAAGCGCGGCGCAATCACGTTGCACGCCTTACGTCTTCGCATCGGCGACGGAAACTTCTTCGCACTCCTGCATCGCTGGACTGACAAGTACCGCTACGGAACCGTCACGACCGAGGATTTCATCGCGCTCGCGGCAAACTACTCCGCCGCCCCGCTGAACGATCTGTGGCAGGCCTGGCTGTTC
Source organism: Gordonia sp. UBA7860 (assembly GCF_002500165.1). Classification (NCBI taxonomy): domain Bacteria; kingdom Bacillati; phylum Actinomycetota; class Actinomycetes; order Mycobacteriales; family Gordoniaceae; genus Gordonia; species Gordonia sp. UBA7860. Next base: position 18,742 of record NZ_DLSO01000080.1, read on the forward strand.
ACCCCGGCGCTTCCGGCGTTCCCCGAACCGTCCTGACACCCGAGGCATCGGTGTGTCGATGACGTCGGGTCCTGATCCCGAGATCCCCGCGGTGTCCGACGGTGCGAGCGGGCCGAGTTCCGGCGGGCGCAGCGCCGTCGGTCGCGTCACCATCGCGACGATCATCGCGGCGGCGTCGGGCTACCTGGTCCTGCTCCTCGCCGCACGGCAGCTCGGCGCGACCGGATACGCCGTCTTCGCGGTCTTCTGGGCGGCATACGGCCTCGTCACCGGCGCACAGAACGGGCAGCTCCAGGAGACGACGCGCACCATCCGCGCCGCCTCGGACACCCGCACGGCGCGCGGCCGACCACTACTGGTCAACGTATGTATCGGCGCGGCGCTCGCGGTCATCGTCGCGGCAACGTCGCCGCTGTGGAGCGACCACGTGTTCGACCAGTACGGGGCGCTGTCGGTGGCGCTGCTCGCGGTCGGGGTCGCGAGCTTCGCGGTGTACGCGCACCTCTGCGGGGCGTTGTCGGGGTCGCTGTCGTGGTCGCCGTTCGCGGTCCTGCTGAGCGTCGACGCGCTGATCCGACTGGTCGGCGCGGGCATCGCAGTCGCTTTCGGCTGGGGCGTGCCGGCGTTTCTGGTGATCACGGTGGTCGGCTCGGTGTCGTGGATCATGGTGCTCGCAACGTCGTCGACGGCCCGACACGCAGTCGGATTGCCCGGCGACGTCGACGACCGACGCCTGGCGGGCAACACCCTCACCGCGATGGCGGCCGCCCTGGCGTCGGCGGTGGTGGTGATGGGCTTCCCGGTACTGATCAACATCACCGCGCGCGCCGACGACGATTCGCGCGTTGTGGGAGCCGTCATCCTGGCGGTCACTTTGACCAGAGCGCCACTACTGGTGCCGCTCAACAGCTTTCAAGGCGTGCTGATCACCCGGTTCGTCGCGGCGCGCGACGCGTTGCTGCGCTCACTCGCCGTGCCGCTCGCCGCGGTCGTCGTGGTCGGTGCGATCGGCGCGGTCGCGGCGTGGGCGATCGGCTCCTGGCTGCTCACCCACATCTTCGGCGCCGACTTCACGCTCGGCGGCGGCACCATCGCGTTGTTCATGGTCGGCGCCACGGCCCTGGGTCTGCTGACCGTGACCGGCGCAGCCACGCTGTCCGTCGGCGCGCACCGGTGGTACGCGGCGGGGTGGTGGGTCGCCGCGATCGCCTGCGCCGCGCTACTGACCGTGCCGCTCGAGGTTACCGACCGCGTCGCGCTGTCCTTGGTCGTCGGGCCGCTCGTCGGGGCATGCGTGCACCTGAGTTGCCTCGTTCGAGCGTGAGTGAGCCTCCCGCTGGTTGAGCCGAGCGCGGCACCTCCCGCTGGTTGAGCCGGGCGCGCCACCTCCCGCTGGTTGAGCCGGGCGCGAGCGCAGCGAGCACCCGAGTCGAAGGCCACCTACCGGCCTCGACCAGCCACCGCGCTCGCGATCCGCGCCATGCCGTGGTGCAGCCGGGACGTCGCGTGCAGCCGTGCCGCCCGCGCGGCGCGCGTCCATCCGCGCGCTGCAGATCGTTGCGCCTCGCCGTCGAAGAAGGCGTTCTCCTCGGCAAAGCGTCGACCGTCGACTGCCTGCACCGAGCTGACCGATGCGTCGTGGCGGCGGTATCGGAACAGTACGCGCGGGTCGTAGGCGAGCGCCTCCCCCGCGAAGGCGAGGTCGACGAGGAGTGCGAGGTCGAGGACGACGTCGAGCCCCTCCCTGAACCCGACAGCCCGCACGGCATCGGTGCGCCACAGCAGCGACGGAAAGTAGGTCCAGTTGCCGCGATACAGACTGGTAGCCATCGCCTCGCCGCGCAGGACCGTCGCAGACGACGGCGCGAGCACCGCCTTGATCCGATCCCCGAGCGGGCGCACCACCTGATCGTCGGCGTCGATCACCTCGACACCCGGCGCGATCACCGCAGCATCGGGATGCGCGTCGGCCAGCGCACGGACACCCGCGAGATACCCGGGCAGCAACACGTCGTCGCAGCCCATCACGACGTACCGGTCGGCGGTGACGAGGTCGACGCAGCGTCGAAAATTGCCGTTCACGCCGAGGTTGTGCGCGTTGCGCTCGTAGTGGACGCGACCGTCGGCGAGACCGGCGAGCCATTCGCGCGGCTCATCGCTCGGATGACAATCGTCGACGACGACGAGCCGGAAGTCGGGGTCCGACTGCTCCAGAACGCTGGTGACCGCCTGCTTGAACTGCTCGACGTCGCCGTAGAAGGGCATCATGACGTCGATAGGCACCCGATCAGGGTAGACGCTGACGCCGCCACGGCTTCCGGGCACGTCCGAAGTGCCCCGCACCTGCTCCGATAGGGTTACCCCCATGACGGAGCGCCCCACCAACGACGACGTGTGGTTGGTGATCCCCGTCTACAACGAGGGCGAAGTGATCCGAGACGTACTGGTCGACGCCTCGAAGACCTTCCCGAACATCGTCTGCGTCGACGACGGCAGCTCCGACGACTCGGTCGCTCAGATCCGATCGGCAGCAGCCGACGTCGAGAGCACGCAGACCGGCGGCATCCACCTCGTGCGCCATCCGGTCAATCTCGGCCAGGGCGCTGCGATCCAGACCGGCGTCGAATATGCGCGGGCACGGCCCAATGCCCGGTACTTCGTCACCTTCGACGCCGACGGCCAGCACCGCGTCGACGACGTCATCGCGATGATCGATCGCCTACGCACCGAGCCCGTCGACATCATCGTCGGCACCCGATTCGCCGACGGCCGGAGCGAGTCGGTACCGCTGCTGCGTCGGATCGTGCTGCGGACCGTCGTTTTCCTGAGTCCCCGCACGCGCAGGCTCGGACTCTCCGATGCCCACAACGGCCTGCGCGCGTTCAACAAGACCGTCGCCGACCAGCTCGACCTGCTGATGGCGGGCATGAGCCACGCGTCGGAGTTCGTCGCGCTCATCGACCATCATCACTGGCGGGTCGCCGAGCAGCCGGTCACCATCCTCTACACCGACTACTCACGCGCCAAGGGGCAGTCGCTGATCAACGGCGTCAACATCGTCGCCGACGGTCTGCTGCACGGGCGCATGAGGAGATAGCCATGATCGTCATCCAGATACTGCTCCTGCTCGCGGCCCTCGGACTCGTGTGGTTCTTCGTCACCAACCGTGGCAACGCGAGATCGTCTGCGGGAGTGAAGCTTCTGTTCGTCGCGTTCGTGGTCTTCGGCGTCTACGCGATGTTCCGCCCCAACGATCTGACGACCGTCGCGGGCTGGGTTGGCGTCGGCCGCGGCACCGACCTGGTGCTCTACTGCCTGGTGATCGCGTTCGCATTCACCACTGTCGCAACGTATCTCAGGTTCCGCGAGCTGGAGATCCGCTACGCTCGACTCGCGCGCGCCGTCGCACTGCAGAACGCCGAGGTCGAGAACCGGCGCGACTGAGAGCCCTGTCCGCCCGAGCCAGCCGCAAAACGCCGCCCGAACTTGCAAACGCGGCTGGTGCACCAGCCGCGTTCACCAGAACGAGCCGCGTCTACGACGCCCCTTCGGCCAGCGACCGCAGATACGCGGTCACGTCGATGTAGTCCGGGAGGAGCCCCGATTCGCGCGCGGCGGTCAAACCCGGTGCCGCAGTGTCCTTCTCGGACAGCTCATAGACCAGGGGCGAGCCGTCACGGGCCAGCGTCGGCCATTCGATGCCCAGCTCCGGGTCGAGTGGATTGATCCCGTGCTCTGCGCCGGGGTTGTAGCCGGTCGAGCACAGGTACGTCGCAGTCGACCCGTCTTCCAGTGCACAGAAAGCGTGTCCGAGGCCCTCGGAGAGGTAGACCGCACCACGGTCGACGTCGTCGAGGAGCACGGTGTCGTAGGTACCGAACGTCGGTGAACCGACGCGGATGTCGACGATCACGTCGAGGATCGCACCCTTCGGACACGTCACGTACTTCGCCTGCCCGGGTGGAACGTCGGCGAAGTGAACACCCCGCAAGACCCCCGCGGCCGACACCGACAGATTGACCTGCGCGAGGTCGAGTCGGTGACCGATCACGTCGTCGAGCAGATCTCCCTTGAACACCTCGGCGAACAAGCCGCGAGCGTCGCCGTGCTGCACAGGCGTGAACTCCCAGGCACCGTCGATCGACAACGGACGGATCTTCACTCGCGCTCCCCTACCTCGTGCATCGTGTTCACTCGAAACCCTTACCGCGGGCCAGGATGTCGAGCAGATAGTTGCCGTAGCCCGACTTGCGCAACGTCTCGGCGCGCGTCGCGAGCTCATCGTCGGACAGATACCCCTGCCGCCACGCAATCTCTTCGGGCACAGCGATTTTCAGTCCCTGCCTCTGCTCGACGGTGCGCACGAAGTTGCCGGCGTCCAGCAGCGAATCAAAGGTCCCCGTGTCGAGCCACGCAGTGCCACGCGGCAGCACCTTCACCGCGAGCTTGCCCTGATCCAGATAGTGCGCGTTGACGTCGGTGATCTCGTACTCGCCTCGCGCACTCGGCTGCAGGCCACGTGCGATCTCGATGACGTCGTTGTCGTAGAAGTACAGTCCCGGCACCGCGTAGTTGGACTTCGGGGAGGTCGGCTTCTCCTCCAACGACACCGCCCGCCCCTGCGCGTCGAAGTCGACCACCCCGTACGCCGACGGATTGGCCACCCAATACGCGAAGATCGCACCACCGTCGATCGCATCGAACCCCTGCAGCTGCGAACCCAGACCGGGACCGTAAAAGATGTTGTCGCCCAGCACCAACGCCACCGACTCATTCCCGATGTGATCGGCACCGAGCACGAACGCTTGCGCCAGACCATCCGGTGACGGCTGCGTGACGTAGGAGATGTCGATACCGAACTGACTACCGTCGCCCAACAACCCCGAGAACGCTGCAGAATCCTGCGGTGTCGTGATCACCAGGATGTCGCGAACACCCGCCAACATCAACGTCGACAACGGGTAATAGATCATCGGCTTGTCATAGACAGGCACCAACTGTTTGCTCACACCCTGCGTGATCGGGTGCAACCTCGACCCCGTCCCGCCGGCGAGAATGATTCCGCGCATGTCGAATAGGGTAGACGCCGACGGCGAAGCGGCAATTCGGGTCGCACGCCACGGATGAGAGGTCACGAGCGCATGCGGGTTCTGGTTACCGGCGGAGCCGGGTTCATCGGGGCGAACTTCGTCCTCCGCACGCTCGAACAGCGGCCCGACGTGCAGTTGACCGTCCTCGACAAGCTCACCTACGCGGCCAGCCCCGCGACGCTGGCACCCGTCGCGGATCGTATCAACCTCATCGAGGGCGATATCGCCGACGCCTCGCTGACCGACCGTCTCGTCGCCGACGCCGACCTCGTCGTGCACTTCGCCGCGGAGTCGCACAACGACAACTCGCTTGCCGACCCGTCGGCCTTTGTGCAGACCAACCTTGTCGGCACGTACACCCTGCTTGAAGCGGTTCGCCGCCACGACGTGCGGTATCACCACATCAGCACCGACGAGGTCTACGGCGACCTCGACCTCGACGACCCGTCGCGGTTCACCGAGTCGACCCCGTACAACCCGTCGAGCCCGTACAGCTCCACCAAAGCGGGCAGTGACCTGCTGGTTCGTGCCTGGGTGCGGTCGTTCGGGGTGCCCGCGACCATCTCCAACTGTTCCAACAACTACGGCCCCTACCAGCACGTCGAGAAGTTCATCCCCCGCCAGATCACCAACGTGCTCTCCGGCGTACGGCCCAAGCTCTACGGCGACGGCCGCAACGTGCGCGACTGGATTCACGTCGACGACCACAACGACGCCGTCTGGACGATCATCGAGAAGGGCGAGATCGGCGAGACGTACCTGATCGGCGCCGACGGCGAGGTGGACAACCGGACCGTCGTCGAAACCATCCTGGAACTTCTCGGACAGCCGCGCGACGCCTTCGACTTCGTCACCGACCGCCCCGGCCACGACCGCCGCTACGCCATTGATTCGACGCGCCTGCGGACCGAACTGGGCTGGTCACCGCGCTACACCGACTTCCGCTCCGGCCTGTCGGCGACCATCGACTGGTACCGCGACAACCCCGCGTGGTGGCAGGCCGCCAAGGGCGACGCGGAGGCGAAGTACGCCAGCACCGAGCAGGTCATCGGCTGAGCGGGCTGCGCGGCCGACGGGCGTAGAGCGCGGCGACAACGATCCCGACCAGCGCGGCCATGGTGACACCGCTCGACAGCAGCAGCCGCGGGGTCGACGGAAACGCCCCGTACAGACCGGGTGCGACCACCGGCAGCAGGCCCGCTGTCAGCGCTGCCACAGCGGTGACGAAGTTGCGGTCGGCCGACATGTCGATAGCCGTGAACATCTTCAACCCGGTCACGATGATCATCGCGAACACGTAGGCCGCGGTGGCGCCGACCACGGGCGCCGGTAGCGAGTTGATGATCGCGCCGACCGGAGCCACGAACGCCATCAACAGCAGCAGCACGCCGGTCCCCGTGCTCACATACCGCGACCGGACTCCGGTTGCGCGCACGATGCCGATGTTCTCCCCGCTGGTGACCATCGTTTGCCCGCCGAAGACCCCTGCGAACACCGACGTCACAGCATCACCGCGGATGGTGCGCCCAACCGTTGCGCCGCTATCGATCCGCTTACCAACGACGTCGGCGTTGAGCACCACCTGCCCTGTTGCCTCCGCCATCGAACCGATACTGAACACCAGCAGCGGAATGGTCGCGAGGATGTCGAAATGCGGTGTGCCGAAGGGAAACACCGACGGTACCTGGATCGCCTGATGCCCTGCGTCGAGATGGAGATGCCCGGTCAGAGCGCTGACAGCCGTCCCGACCGCCATACCCGCGAGCACAGAGATCCGATTCAGCGGTGCGGGAAGAAGCCTGTGCAGCACAACGATCGACGCCACGGTGACCGCGGCCAAGCCGACTGCCCACATCGGCGCGGTGGTGCCCTTGGCTCCGACGATGAGTCCGCCGGAGACCTTCACCAGGTTGATGCCGATCACCACGATCATCGCCGCGATCACCACCGGAGGAACAAAGCGCACCACGCGACCGGCGAAGGGCGACAACGCGATTCCCACCAGCCCCGTGACGATGACCGCACCGGTCGCCGTGGCCGCTCCCGAGGTATGTGCGATCTGCAGGAACAACACCACCGCAGCGCCACCGGGCAGCATCACGAACGGAAGTCGAGCGCCGAGTCCGAGCCACCCCATCGACTGCAGCAGCGTTCCGACTCCGCAGGCCAGCAACGTCGCGCACAGCAACGCGCGTGTGGTCGACGCGTCGAGTTCCAATGTCGCACTGATCAGAAACACCGACGAGATCGGCGTCGCGATCATCACCAGCAGATGCTGGATCGACATCGGGACGAGCTGTCGCCACTGAGGTCTGGTGTCGACGGGATGCGTATCACTTTCCGAGACGGGGATGTCTGCGGTTTGTTCCTGCTGCAGCGCAGGCGAATTCGACGGCGTCATCCCCGCACATGATCCCGCGACGCCCGAATCGTCGACAGCCCTGTCAGATGTGGTCATGACAGCAATCCCCATGATTCGACCTGGGCATCGGAGTAGCGGTAAGCGCGGAAGATTGCATTACTCGACGCGGGGAAACGAGCAGCCGTGTCGGGATCGGCGTAGGTGGAGAAGTGGGGAACGACGTACTCCCAGCACATCTGCTTGTCGGACGTCACCTCAAAGATCCGTCCGAACGCCGCCTCCGTGACGAGAGTATTTCCGTTCCAGAGTCGTTGCGCCCCACCCATATATGGCGTGAAGAAGGCCTCACGAATCTGGTCCGTGTAGCTCCACAGGATCTGCTTGGTCTCGGGGTCGACCTCGATCACGCGACTATAGGTGACCGACTCGCCGGTACGGAAGGTGCCGTTGTCGAAGATGAGCAGAGTGCCGTTCGGCAGCGGTGTCACATGATGCTGTTGCGCAACAACACTCGAATCCAGCTGCCAGACAACGTCTCCGGTGGGCTTGTCGATGACGATCACCGCCGACACACTGCGGAGACTCGCCACCACCTTGTCGTCGCCGAGCGGTGCGACACTGTTGATGAGCGGCCAATGCTCACGCCAATAGTGCGGCTGGAGCGGGAAGGTCGTCACGTCGAGATGCTCGAATGCTCGCCACTGCCACAGAGGTCGCCCCTGCGCGTCGACGTGATTGATGACATCGGCATAGACGACGTCGCCCTTGTCGCCACCGAGCGCCTCGGTACCGGGAAATCCGCCGCGCACGGCGCGCGCACGGTTGCCGGTTAACGGCTCGACCGAGGCGTAAAGGATGCTGCCGTCGTCGAGGTGGTTGGCATCGTGGTGTTGCAGCGCGTCAACGTGCTCGCTGAGCAGGTTTCCCGATGCGTCATAGCGCGCCATCGAACCCCCGCCGTACTTGCGCCACATGTCGAAGAGCGGTTCGACGCCCGATTCAGCGCCGACGAGGCTTCCGTTGTAGGCCAACGAGCCGTCGTCGAGTAGTCGTGCGTGTCGCCCCGGGCGGTAGGGCAGGTCCCACCGGTGCGCCTCGTTGCCCTCGGCATCAACCAAGTACACCTGCCCCGAGCGGTTCAGCGGCGCGTACAGCGTGTAGCCACCGGCCGAAACTGCAGGATCGACGCCGATGAGGCCGACACCTCGTCGTTTGAGCGTGTTCTGTTCCAACTGAGTCTCCTAGAATCGATCTGACCAAAGGTTCAGTACCGAAGAGTTGATACTGAATATTCAGTACTGAATATTCAGTCACAGTAGGAGAGTTGGCCAGAGTTCTGGTCACGCTGGCGTTAACTCTGGATTCCCGTTCGGAGCAGCGTCGTTTACATGGGGTCGCGCGGCGACACTTAACGGCGAGAGGACTACCGGTGACCACCGGACTGACACGCGGCAAGACCCTCGATTCCGCACAACTCGGCGGCGTGATCCGCGCCGCCCGACTGGAGAAGGGGCTGACGCTGGCGCAGATGTCCGAACAGACCGGGCTGTCCGCGTCGTTCCTCAGTCAACTCGAGAACGGCCGCACCAACACCAGCCTCCGGTCGCTGCAAACCGTCGCAGATGCCCTCGACACCACAGCGACGGTGCTCCTTGCCGATGCCGACACCGGCGCCGATCCCGTGGCCAGAGCCGACGACGAACTGCTCACCCTCTCCGACAAACCAGACGCCCAGGTGCGTTCACTGGTGCGGGGCAAGAAGGCGCTGCGGGGACTGGAATTCACCGGTTCGGCACACGATGACAGAGAGTTCACCCACGCCCACGACGAGATCATGTACGTGATCGATGGGAGTGCGCACGCCACACTCAGCAGCGCTGACGGCGATCGGGAGGAGACACTCCGTGCCGGCGACTCGCTCTACATCGACGCCGGCGTACCCCACCGCTGGAGGGCGCTGTCAGACGACACGCGTGTTCTGCTGTTCAGCGTCGCCGACGACATGGTCATCCGACGATCGAGCCGGCGCGACCGCGAAAAGTAGCGCCTTCATCCCGGGTCCAACGAGCCGGAGCCGCACACCAGCTGGCCTAAGAGCCAGCGGCTCGACGCGCAGCTACCTCATCTGTGCACAACTACCTTCCGCACCGGCTCGTCGTCTCATTGAATTACGCCGGCTAACGATTTTCGACGCCGCGACGACTCTTCCAGTACAGAGGTTCGTCCAGCACACACGGCATCGGAGATTCTCATGGTCACAGCTTCACGTATTCGTCGCGGTGTCGTAGCCGCACTCGCCGCGGCAACAATCGCCAGCGGCGCGGCAGTAGCAACAGCACCCAGCGCGCACGCCGCGCCGACACAACCCGGCATTCACCAGGTCGACCAACTCGGCGATCTGACCTACCAGGCGCTCTTCAGTGCGGGCGTGCAGGTGTACGAGTATGCGACGACGGTTCGCGGTAAATCCGATTCGCTCGGGATCACCCCGCGGTACTACTACACCGTGCTACGGAAGGTGCACAACCCGCGCGAGGGCACGCCCGGGAGCCTGCGATACGGATTCGTCGGACTCGGTCCCGGGACGCAACTGCCAGAGGTATTCGCCCTCTACTCGCGACTGCGCCCCGAGCCGCACAATCTCGGCAACTTCTACTTCCGCGTCGACCCCCGCACGCTGCAGCCACTCGACTACAACCCACGTCCACTCCCCTGCCCGAAGTTCGTCTCCGGGCCCATCGGACCGCTGACCGGCGGCGCTGCGATTCTCGGTAACCGTTGCGGCGGCTGAGCCGCTGTGACCGAACGGTCGCCGATGGTCGACTAGACCCTTGACGCCGATAACAGGTTCGTTTCATTGAGTCGCGAGGGATGACACATTCGTCGACCGTCGACACTCTGGAGCAAGAGGGAGGTCTGTCGGGGCGTCGACCATCGGAGGTCAGCATGGGTTCGGCCCGCGGTACCGGCTCTCGACAACTGCGGACCCGAGTCGCCACCGCGCTGGTCGCGGCGGCGGCAGTGGTCGGCGGCGTGGCGTTCACCGGAGGCGCCCACGCCGACGCCGAGCCAACAGATGTATCCATCGTCGACGACGTGGCCAATCTGCCCTACCAGGCGCTGTTCGCCGCGGGCGTCCAAGTCTACGAGTTCGCCGGCGTCTACCGACAAGACAGCCCGTTCAGCGCCCCGTACTACTTCACGGTGCTGCGAAAACTCCACAACGCGAACCAGGGCACACCCGGCGCTCGTCGGTATGCCTTCGTCGGGCGCGGACCCGGTTCGACGCTCCCTGAAGCGTTCGGAATGTACCCGGGTCGACGCCCGTCGACGGATCTCCACCTTCGTTGGACATTCCAATTCGACCCGCGCACCCTGACCCCGACCCTCGGCGGCGAGATGCAGTGCCTCTCGCCGCCGACCGTCGGGCCGATCGGGACGCTCGCCGGCGGTGCCGTCGCGACGCGGGTCTGCACGAAATGACCCCGCGCGCGTCACGCGCGACTCGCGTGCAGTTCTCGCCCGGCATCTCCCGGTAGCAGCACCACTGCGAGCGCCGAGAGCAGTGTCACCGCAGCAACGACTCCGAATGCCCACGCGTACGCGACGTGCGACTGTGGATCACCGCTGAGCACAGCACCGAACCGCACCCCGACCGCGGCGATCGCGACGCCGAGCCCGGTCGCGAGTTGTTGGTTGACAGCGCTCAGCGTGTTCGCAGCTCGACGCTGCGATACCTCGATGGTCGCGAATCCGATGGTCGAGTAGGCGGTCAGCGCCGTCGAGCGGAACACACCACTCAGGAGCGCAATCAGTGCGATGATCACCGGACTTGTTGCGGCAGTGCATAATCCGAGCGCGACTGCGGTGGCGGCGAGCCCGATCGTCGACACGCCGAGTATCCGCCGGAATCCGAACCGCTCGATCAGAGGCTTCGCGACAGGCTTGATCCCGATGTTTCCGACGAAGACGAACATCACGAGCACGCCCGCTCGTACCGGCGACCACCCGAATGCTGTTTGCAACATCAGCGGCATGAGGAACGGCACAGCAGAGACAACCATAAAGAAGACACCCATCCCGAACTGGGACGCACCAAAGACTCTGTCGCGCAATACATGTAATTCGACGATCGGCTCCTTCGCGCGCAGCAGGTGAACAAGGGCAGCAACGAGTAGGACGACACTGGCGACCAACCACGAGATCACCACTGCCGCTGCAGAATCGGTGTCGGCGATCAGATGCGCGGTCCAGACCACCGCGCCCAGCGACGCTCCGACGAGCACCACACCGGGGATGTCCAGCCGGCGGGGCGGACCATCGACCGTCGTCGGCGTGACCCGCAGTGCAACGAGGGCGGCCACGACGCCGAGCGGCACGTTGATCCAGAAGATCCACTGCCAGCCCAGATGGCCAGCGATGAGCGCACCGACGAGCGGCGCGATCACCGGCGCCAGCAGTCCCGGCCAGATGATGTACGACATGAGCCGCATGACGTCGGTCTTTGCTGCGTCGCGCAGCACCACCTGCCTGCCGACCGGAACCATCATCGCCCCGCCGACACCCTGTAGAACGCGCGCGACGACCAGCCATTCGAGCGACTGAGCCAACCCACAGAGCAGGGACGCGACCGTGAACGTAGCGATTGCACCGACCAGCACGCTGCGGGCCGGTAGGCGCGTGATGAGCCAGCCACCGATCGGGATAAAGGCCGCCAAAGCGAGCATGTAGCTGGTGATCACGATGGCGACAGCAGTCGCGGGCTCGTGCAGGGCAGCACCGATTTCGGGCGCCGCAGTCGTGACGATGGTGGCGTCGAGCATCTCCATGAAGAAGCACCCCGCCACGAGGAAAGCCGTCGAATTCTTCATGCTCGCTAGGCTAGACGCACCGTTGCGTCTTGTCTAGACCGGCTACTCTTCAGCCCATGAGCGAGCATCACGGCAATCGGTACGGACGCAGCGAGGACGCACATCACAAAATCCTCAACGCCGCCGATGATCTCCTCGCCGAGGTCGGCTTCGCCGCGGTGACCATGGAGGGACTGGCCAAGCGCGCGGGCGTCGCCAAGCAGACGATCTATCGCTGGTGGCCCACCAAGGGCGACGTCCTGCTGTCGGCACTTGATCGCGACGCCGCCGACCGGCTCACACCACCCGACACGGGATCGCTGTCTGGCGACGTGCGCGCCGCCGCACGACTTCTCGCCGAGTTCCTACTGATCAACGACGAGGGAAAGATGCTGCGCGCCTTGCGCGCACACGCGCAACTCGACACCGCCTTCGCCGAGAAGTTCGACGAGCAGTTCGTCGTCGGGCAACGTGCACGTGAGATCGCGCCGTTTCATCGCGCACTCGAACGCGGAGAACTACCAGACGATTTCGACGTCGAACTCGGTCGCACCGCCCTGTACGGGCCGATCTACGAGGTCGATGCCGACCGCCTGTCACTTCGATTCGCCGACGCCGTCGCCGATCAGTGGCTCACCGGTACGACGTCGCGCAGAAATTCGATCTCGTCGGCGACCACGTCGTCGAAAGCATCTCCGACGTAGATGTCGAAGTGGCCGTAGGGGTAGACCTTCGCCGTGATGTGCGGGTTGCCCTGCGCGGCCCGGATCGTCGGGCCGGGCGGCGCGACGCTGTCGGTCTCACAGATCGCCACGAAGGTGGGAACGCCGATGCGGCGCATGTGCCGTGCGGGTGAGTAGAACGGGATGGCCAGGCCGGCGCGCGCCGTCACACTGTTGGTGAACGACGCGCCGTCGGGCACCAGTGAGAGATACCCGGGTTCGGCGTCCGGGGCGGTCATCAGTGCAGCGTCATGTCCGTGCCCGGCCAGCCCCACCAGCACCGGATCTCGGTGCAACGCACTCGACGCGATGTCGGCAACAGCGCGCCCGGTGACCTTCACCGACGAGATCAGGTCCAGAGCCAGCAACGATGCGGGGCCACTGGTGAACGGGCACTGCGACACCGCTGCCGCGAGACCCGGCTGCCGCGCGGCAAGCGTCAGCGCGTGACCCCCGGAGAATGATGACCCCCATACGACTATGCGTGCGGCGTCGACGTCGTCCAACGACTTCGCGTACTCGATCGCGGCGTCGTAGTCGGCGAGCTGTCGGCGTACCGACAGCAGCTGTCTCGGTTCTCCGTCACTGTCACCAAAGTGGCGGTAATCGAACACAAGACACGCATACCCCGCTTCGACGAAGCGCTCGGCGAAGGCGTCGAGCCGCATGGTCTTGACGCCGCCGAGGCCATGCGCCATCACGATGATCGGCGGATTCGGCACATTTGGTCGATAGAGCCAAGCTCGGATGACGACGCCGTCGGACGTGAACTCCACATCGGTGCGCTCTGACCCCATGATCCCTCGTCTCACTCGCGACCAGATTCCGGTGAACACAGCTTGTCAGACCGGATCTTTCGTGTCGGCGACTGGTGGTTCGGCTGCCTAACCCCGAGCGGGTCATCGCGTCAGCCACGATTACACGACAGCGGCTATCGCGGCCACTGCGAGCGTCACGTGTTCCAGTGCTGCGCCTCCGTGTCGAGGGTGTCGCTGAACTGCTAGGCGCACTTCCGCACGCGATGTCTTCGCCGAGCGGTACCTCACAGGGTCCGCGTGGATGAATCCCAGCGGTAGCGCTTACCGTGATTGTCATGCGCGTACTCGTCAGTGGAGGGGCCGGCTACATCGGCTCACACACCGTGATCCGACTCGTCGAAGCAGGACACGACGTCGTCGTCGTCGATGACTTCAGCAACGCCAAGCCGACGGTCGTCGGCCGACTCGAGGCCCTGACCGGCGTCCACATACCGGTCCACTCCTTCGACCTCACCGACGTCGACAAAACGGAGAAGTTCTTCGACCACGAGGACGTCGACGCCGTGATCCACTTCGCGGGGTTCAAGGCCGTCGGCGAGTCGGTGGCCAAGCCCCTCGAGTACTACGAGAACAACCTCGGCAGCACCTTTTCTCTGCTGCGCGCAATGAGACGCCACGACGTGCACCGGCTGGTGTTCTCCTCGTCGGCCACGGTCTACGGCGCAGAGCCGGTGCTCCCGATGACCGAGGACTCCCCGACGTCGGCGACCAATCCGTACGGCTGGACCAAGGTGATGATCGAGCAGGTGCTGCGCGACGTCGCCGCGAGCGATCCCGCCTGGCGCATCGCCGCGCTGCGCTACTTCAACCCGGTCGGGGCCCACCCGAGCGGACAGATCGGCGAGGACCCTAGCGGCATCCCCAACAACCTGATGCCCTTCGTCGCACAGGTCGCGGTCGGGCGCCGGGAGAAGCTCTCGATCTTCGGCGACGACTACGACACCCCCGACGGCACCGGAGTGCGCGACTACATCCACGTCGACGACCTCGCCGCTGGGCACGTCGCGGCACTGGAACGAATCAGCGCAGGGTCCGAACCGATGTCGACGTGGAATCTTGGTACCGGACAAGGGGTTTCGGTACTGCAGGTGGTACAGGCCTTCGAGCGCGCCAGCGGTAAGCCGATCCCGTATGAGATCGCGCCGCGTCGAGCCGGCGACATCGCGGCGTCGTACGCCGACCCGACGAGGGCGAACAAAGAGCTGGACTGGTTCGCGGGCAAGACAATCGACGACATGTGCGTCGACACCTGGCGCTGGCAGTCGAACAACCCTGAGGGCTACCCGGACGCCTGAGGGTATGGCCCCCGGCAGATCAGCGCGGCCCGGTGAGCACGTTCTCGTTGACCCGATACACCGTCACGTTGCCCTGCCGGAACACTGGGGTCAGCCCCGGCGCGCCGTGTTCGCGCAGGGCCAGGAACGGGTCGCCCTGCACGCCGTGCTCAGGGTCGGGAACGCCGTTCTGGAAGGGCCAATAGCTCGGCGGGCTGTCGATGACGTAGTGCACCTTCATGTCGCGGACGATCTGATCGACGTGCGGATCGGCACCGATTTGCGCTGTCCCCCAGTACAAGTCGCGCTGGCGCTCGGAGAACTCGTTTGCCCGATAGAACGAGAACAACGGGGTCAGTCCGGTCACCGGGTACAGCCACCCGGTGCCCTGGTCGAGGTTGTTCAGGATCAGCGCGTCGTGCGCGTCGGGCTGACGATCGAGCCAGTGGTATGCGGCGAGATCGTCTCTGCCGACGAGCTTTTCGCCCCGCTCCTTCGACGCGATCTGAGCGTTCGACGGGTAGCGCCACACCGCAGCGCCCGCGATGACCACCAGCAGGAGCGCGAATGTCACCGGAACAGCCCAACGTCGCTGCGTCGCAACGCGATCACCGGACCCCGACCGCGCCACCCACCGCGCCCCGGCCAGTGCCGCAATTCCCAACGCGACGCCCGCGGCAGCCGCGGAGAACAGTGCAACCACAAACGTCAGCCGGTGCGGCGAGTTGTAGAAGTAACCGCCGATCACACCGAGCGGCGCCGACAGCGGGCCAAGCGAGACAACCGAATTGGCGGTGACCAACACGAAGATCGCCCAGGTCACCAGCCCGCCCCAGCACCGCAACCACAGCAGCGCGAGCGCACCGAGCACGGTGAGGATCACCAGACCCCACACCGGATAGTCCTGCGTCTGCAGCGGCACCGTGCCGTTGAACAGCGCCTGCGAAAGCCCTTCGAGCACACCGACCGTGTCGACACGGAAGTCGAAGAACGGCAGCTCGTTGGTATCGGCGACGCGAATTGTGCCCAGCACCACCGGGAAGACCAGCACCACCGTCGCCAACCCGGCGATCACCAGGGTGACGAAGTCTCCGACGCGGCTATGCACGGGCCGACGCAGCGCCTCGAACAGCCACCACACCCCGACGATCACACCCACCAGGATCAGGCCGGACGGGTGCGTCGCCGTCACCCCGGAGACCGAGACGGCCGCGGGCAGCACCCGACGTCGATCACGCACCGCACTGATCGTGAGCACCGCGGCGATGGGCGCCATCGACACACCCACGGCATTCGGCACCGACGTCAACTGCACCTCGACATACGGCAGCGACGGGAAGAGTGCCGCCACCGCGCCCGCCACACCCGCGATCAACGCCGACGTCGACGTGTCGAAGCGGTGGCGCGCAAACCAATACGCGAGCGATGCGACGCCCAGCGTGACCGTGACCGCCAACGTCGCGGGCGAATACGTGTTGTACAGCTGGACCGGGTTCGCGCCGGTCAGCGGGAGCTCCAGGGCACCGAGCGCGTGCCACGTATTCGGGTAGTAGTTGAAGCCGTGGGTGTCGTAGTTCATGAGCTCGCCCATGCGCAACGACGATCCGACGCCGGTCTCGTGAATCCAGCGCAGCGAACTCGCATGCCAGAGCGAATCCCAGACCTGAGGAATGCTGTCGAGGCCCGCGAAGGCCGTCTTGGCGATGGGCCTGATGCACGTGATCGCGATGATGATCGCCCCGAGTGCGATTCCGATGCCGCCACCCAGTGCCGCACGCCGGCTCAGCGGAGCGTCGACCGTACCGTCCTCCCAGGTCGACGTCGCGGCGGGTGCAGGAGCGATTCGACGCCCCACCCGCGTGCCGAGCAGCGCGGAATAGACCCAGGCCAGCGCAAACGCGACGAGCACGGCGACCAGCGCGGTGATGACGTTCCATTCGAAGCCGATCGCGCCGTAGAGCACGGTCGACACGCTCACGATCGCGAACGTGATGGGCGCGCCTGCCGCGATCGCGACGGGCCAACTCAGCGTCATCCGACGTCCGACACACGCCCCGGGAACAATGAGCAGGACGACGGTCACCACACTCACCCACGCCCCGAGCAGCACTGACACCCGTCCTCTCACTCACCCGGCCGGAACCGGATTCATCCCGGACCGACCAACCAGTCGACCTCGTGCAGGTTACCGCGCCGTCCCGCAGCCACCGTTGACCATGTATCCGTCACCCCTGGACGTCGGATACTTGTAGTTCTACAATCTTTGTATGTCCACAACTACTTCCGTCGAGCTGACGCCGCGCAGGAAGATGGCGATTCTCGCCACCTGCTGCATGAGCCTGCTGATCGTGTCGATGGACGCCACCATCGTCAACGTCGCACTGCCGGCGATCCGGACGGATCTGAACGCGAGTGTGTCGTCGTTGCAGTGGGTCATCGACATCTACACGCTGGTGCTGGCCAGCCTGTTGATGGTGTCGGGAGCCACCGCCGACCGATACGGACGCAAACGCTTGTTCCAGATCGGCCTGGTCACGTTCGCGATCGGATCGCTGGCGTGCAGCCTGGCGCCGAGCGTCGGGGTTCTCATCGCCGCACGCGCCCTGCAGGCCGTCGGTGGTTCGATGCTCAACCCCGTGGCGATGTCGATCATCACGCAGATCTTCGTCGACCCGCGTGAGCGCGCCCGCGCGATCGGTGTGTGGGGATCGGTGGTCGGGATCTCGATGGCTGCCGGACCGATCGTCGGCGGGGTGCTCATCGACACGATCGGGTGGCGAGCGGTGTTCTGGATCAACCTGCCGATCTGCCTGGTAGCGATCGTGCTCACCGCCATCCTGGTCCCCGAATCACGCTCGCCCATCATGCGCACACTCGATCCCGTCGGACAGGGATTGGCGATGATCGCCCTCGGCGGCGCTGTCTACGGCCTCATCGAGGGACCTGGCCACGGGTGGGGATCTCCACGCACCATCGTCGTATTCGTCGTCGCAGCAATCGCTTTCGTCGGATTTCTGCTGTGGGAACGACGCCACGACGACCCGTTCATCGACCTCCGATTCTTCGGCAGCGTGCCGTTCGCATCGGCAACCGTCATCGCCATCTGCGCGTTCGCCAACTGGGGTGGGTTCCTGTTCCTGATGTCGCTCTATCTTCAGGAAGATCGCGGGTTCAGCGCCGTCGGCACCGGCGCGATGCTCGTTCCACCCGCGGTAGCGGTCTTGATCTGCTCGCCACTCTCCGGGCGCGCGGTGGGTCGCTGGGGCACGCGACCGTCGCTCGTGATCGCCGGGATCGCGCTCCTCATCAGTTCGTCGATGATGCTCTTCATCGACGACGCCACCCCGATCCCCCTGCTGGCCTTGATTTTCTTCATCTTTGGACTCGGTTTCGGGATGATCAACGCACCCATCACCAACTCCGCGGTCGCAGGCATGCCCCGACATCGAGCGGGAGCTGCCAGCGCCGTGGCGTCGACGAGCCGTCAGATCGGCGTGAGTCTCGGTGTGGCCCTTGCGGGTAGTGTCACCGGCTTGGCCGCGGCACACACCGCCGTCGACTTCTCGACGGCGATGACCGCCATGTGGTGGATCGTGATCGCCTTCAGCGCAGCGATTCTCGTCCTCGGCGTCGTGTCCACGACACCCTGGGCGCTGCGCACCGCACGGACCGTCTCGGAGCGGCTGATCGAACCGGAGATGTCCCATGTCTGAACCCGGAGCGGCCCACGAGCACGGCACTGTGTCGCACGACGAGCCTGCGTCACGCGACGAGCCTGGCGGGCGACACGACGAACTGGTCGCGCAGGTCTGGCGTGAGCTGACCTCGTTCGTGACAGATTCACGCGACGCGTGGCGACGCACGGTGGTAGCAGAAACAGGGTTGCCGTTCAGCAGGATCCGGGTGCTGAAGCGGTTGCGCAACGGCCCGCTGACGATCACCGAGATCGCTCACGCCGCCACCATCGATGCTCCCGCGGCGTCGGTCGCGGTGTCCGACCTCGAGTCCGCCGGCTATGTGGTGCGCCAACCGTCGTCGAGTGATCGTCGTCGAAAAGAAGTCCACCTCACCGACTCCGGGCGCGAGGTTCTCCAAACCGTCTGGGACGTCGACGATCCCGCGCCCAACGTACTCACCACGGCTTCTACCGCCGAACTGGAACTGCTGCACCAGATGTTCACCAGGAGTTCCGAGCGGGAGGCCTGACGTCAGTCAGGCGGCCACAGCGTGCCGACGATGCCCATACAGCGCGATGGCGAGACACAGCAGCGCCGCGACGATCCCGAAGATGAACATGTGGGTGTAGGTGACCGCGTGCCAGAACTCGGTGATCAACGCCAGCACAGCCGGAATCGCGAACCCCAGGTAGGTGACGCTGTAGAACACCGCGGTGAGGCCGGCGAGGTCGTTACGGCCGCTGCGGGCCGCGATCCGTTGCACCTCGAGTAGACCTGCGATCATCGCCATGCCGTAGCCGCAGCCGAGCACCGTCGCGGCGATCAGCGACATCCAGATCGTCAACATGTGAGCGGCCAACGCCGCCAACGCCATTCCGATTGCCAGCACCGTGAGTGCAGCGGCGACGCCGCGCACACCGTCGGGGTTGTCGATGCGACGTCCCAGCGACTGGATACCGAAACCCGCCGCGAGTCCGAGCACACAGCACAGCGCGGCGAATGCGATCGGCGCTCCGGCGGTGCGCGCCGACATCAGCGCAGGGATGATCGCGTACGCCGACGCACATGCACCGAACACCCAGGGAGCAACCGGCAGCACCACGAACAGGAACCGCCGGTGCGCCGCCGACGGAATCTTCAGGTCGTCGACCAGTCGTCCGGGAGTGCCACTGGGCGAACGTGTTTCGGGCGCGCGGACGAGCAGGAGCACCAAGGCGATAGCCGCGAGCGAGATGTTCACCACGTAGGCGAGCACGTGCGGCCACGGCGCCCACTGAGCCAGCGCACCGGCCACGCCCGCACCAATGCCGAATCCGGCGGTGAGGCTCATCGCGGCGCGTCGGGCACCGGATGCCGCTCCGGCGCCGCCACGCACCGACAACTCCGTGATCCAACTGCCACCGACCGCCATCGACAGTCCCAGCGCAATTCCGCTGAACACTCGACCGATCGACAGCAGCACAATGGAATTCGCGCCGAGTGCGAGGAGCAGCGAGCCCACCGCCGCAAACACCGGCGCGGGCAACATCAGCGGACGGCGCCCGTACCGATCCGACAGCGGACCGCCGATCAACAGCGACGGCACGATGCCCACGACATAGAGGAACAGCAACGCATCGACAGCGACGGCCCCGAAGTTGCCCGTTTCGCGGTACATCACAAGCAGCGGCGTGAATTCGTTTCCGCCCCAGGCAGATGCGAAGACGGCAAGTGCCACCGCGATCCACGCGGTGCGACGAACCGTCGGACCGGTCACTGTGGGGGTGGCGTTGTCTGCGGTGGTTGTCACCGTTGTCCTTCCTCTGCGTGGGTGCCGCGCGCGTCGGCGTAGATCGCGTGGGTGGCGCGCGCGTCGGTCGTGTCGGTGGCGCGCGCGTCGGTCGTGTCGGTGGCGTGGACGGCGTAGACATCCTCGATGCGATGAACACCCGCGACATGGTCGACGAGTAGCGATGTGAATCTGTCGGCGTCTGCGCGTTCGATGGCGTCGACGAGCGCGGTGTGCTCGGCGATGATCCGGGGTGTGACGGTCGGCTCTCGGTGCACGCTCGCAGTGGTCATGCGTCGTTGACGTTCCGCGAGACCGAGGTAGAAGTCGGCGAGCACGCCGTTGGCTCCGGCCGAGACGATGCACTGGTGGAACTGGGCGTCAACACGGGCGAAGTCGGCGATGTCGTCGGGCTCCACCTTCGCGTGCGCGGCCAGGTTGCGGCGCAGGTCCGCCACCAGGTCGCCAGTGGGCAGACCGCGAGCGACGAGTCCGCGTACCGCGTGTGATTCGATGAGGATCCGGGCATCGACAACGTCGCGGGCCTCGGTGTCGGTCACCGGCAGCACCAGCGCGCCACGTTTCGGGTACAGCCGCATCCAGCCTTCTGCCTGCAGCCGAAGGAACGCCTCACGCACCGGGGTGCGACTGACCTCGCAGCGCTGAGCCACCTCGCCCTCGCTGATCAGCTCGCCACCGGCGATGGCGTTTGTCAGGATGAGTTCCTTGACCGCCTCGTACACGCGGTCGGCCGCCGATGTCGCGCTCAGATCCAACATAGATACAAGTTGTACTCCCGATTGCTTAGCGAGTCGAATCTTTGTGACCTACTCGGCGACCCGCGACACCGATTCTTCCGACAGAAGTACGACACGCCGCGCCGGTTCCGCGCCATGCCGGCTGAGCTGTCCCGTTTTCGGGCTCTCACGTTCCGAGCTTTCCCGTTTTCAGTCATTTCTGGTGCTTCCCGGCGAGCCGACCTGGCCTTTTGCCGCCGGGCACCTCTGAAAATGACTGAAAACGGGAGCGGCCCGGAACTTTTGCGGACGGAGAACGTCCAAATGCCATGGTTACTCGACCCCCGGTGAACCCCGACCTCACTCCCGATGCGCTTCCGCTCGGCGCGATCGACCCCGACGCGGTCAACCTCGGTGTCTTTTCTCGGCCGGAGCTCCGAGCACGCGGGCTCACCGACGCCGACCTGCGCAGAAAAGTTCGGCACGGCGAACTCCTCGTTCCCCGGCGCGGCTGGTACGCCCAGCCCGAAGCCGACCCGGACGCCGTGACTGCAGCCAAACGCTATGGCGCACTCTCCTGCGCGTCGGCGCTCACCAAGCACGGGCTCTGGGTGCCGCCCGGATACGAATCGCTCCACGTGCGCGCAGGCAAGAGCGCGTCGCCGAGGCGCGCCGACTACTGCACACTTCCCGGCGCGCCACTGCCCGTCACCACCATCACCGACACCATCGGTCTGTCTCTGGTGTGCGCTCCGGGCTGCATGAAAGACGACGACACGATCGCCACGCTCGATTCGGCGATGCACACCCTCGGCATCGATGTCGACGACCTTCGGCTGATGCTGCCGCAGACGAGCCCGCTCATCGAGGCCCTGCTTCTCGAATGCGATCCGCGGTCGATGTCCGGGACCGAGAGTCTGACCCGGGTCCGTTGTCGCCGAGCCGGTTTCGAGGTCGAGGTGCAACCCGAGATCTCCGAGGCCGAGCACGCGGACCTGCGGATCGGCCGGCTCCTGATCGAATGCGACAGCAAGCTCTACCACCTCAGCCCGGCGAACTACACCAACGATCGACACCGCGACCGCAGATCACTCACGCAGGGCCGACCCACCCTCCGACTGACCTACGACGACGTGTTGTACGGCTGGGAGCAAACCCTCGACGACATCACCGAGATCGTCGGCGCATTCGCGCAGTGACGCGAGCTACGCGCCGACATGACCCTTGTCGTCACGCTCCTGCCAGGTACACAGGCACACCTCGTTGCCCTCGGCGTCGGCGAGTACCCACCACGAGGGCGCGAACTCGTCGGTGACGAGCGTGCCACCGGCATCGAGCGCGGCGCTCAATCGGCCCTCCACCTCGTCGTGCGGGATCCAGAAGTCGAGGTGGATACGGTTGCGTTCTGCCCGTTCGGTGTCCATCTGTTGGAACCAGACTGCGGGGAGACGTCCGGCGGGGTCCACGAGGTCGGCTGCCTCGAGGTCGCGCGCGTCGTCGTCGAGCTGCTTGTAACCGAGCACGGCCTTCCAGAAAGGTCGGATCTTGTCGATATCGAGGGCGTCGATGGCGACGTCGAAGCGGGCCTCGGGCATGGAAAGCGGTTCGAGCTCGAGCTCGCGAGCGATCTGCGCGATGAGGTTCGCGAGCCCGACGTCGGCTTCGGTGATGCGGTGCGCACTGTGCGTTGAGAGAGTGAGATGGATTGTGCCGTAACGCAGATCGATGTCTGGGTGGTGGTCGGCGATCTCAGCTTCCTGCGCGATCCGATGGAGGAAGCGCACGCCACGGGCCATCGATCCGGTGTCGTACCCCGCACGCACGCTGTTGCCGATGACCCGCCAGGGGTCGGACAGCCGTGTGGAGGCGTCTGCTGCGGTGACGGGCTTTCGCGGAGAAGGGGCCATAGCCCGACGGTACGGCGGATCGTCGTATGTGGGTCGCGGTTGTGTCCGATCGAGATGAACTGGTTGTCGGGCGTTCACGCAGTTGCTCGTCGCCCTCCGCGAGACGGCACATTCTGGGATGATCGACGGCATGCACACACGCGCATGCGCGGCGCTGGTGCTCGCGGTAGCAGGACTGGTGGGGACGTCATTCGGAGCCGGCGCGGCACTCGCCGACCCGTTCCCGGTGACCACCGACGTGGTGGCCGCCCAACGCGAGGGGCTGACCGGTCCCGCCGATGCCGCCCCCGCCGGCGCGAATCAACCCGACTGTCACGATCGATACGATCGCAACCCCGTCATCCTGGTGCACGGCACGACCTCGAATCAGTCGTCAGCGTGGTCATTCCTCGCTCCGACGCTGGCCAACGCCGGCTTTTGCGTCTACACCTTCACGTTCGGCCAGGTACCGGGAAGCGGTTCTGTCGGCGGACTGGCGCCCAGGGCAGAGTCGACGCAGCAGCTCGCCACCCTCATTGACCACGTCCGTCGCAGAACCGGGGCGCACACCGTCGACCTGGTCGGACACTCGCAGGGCGCAGCGGTTGCACAGTCGGTCACGCAGTTGCCCGGCAGGGCCGCACAGATCGGCACCATCGTCGATATCTCCGGGGCGAATCGCGGGTACTCGTTCGGCGGGAAACCCACGCCGCGCGGCGAGGGCGACAACGGACCCAACCACCCGAAGATCCGGTACGTCAACCTGGCCACAACGCACGACGAGGTGGTCTTCCCGCTGCGTAACGCCCTGATGGAGCCTGCGCCGAACGTCACGAACGTCGTCGTGCAGAACGTGTGCCCGGCGTCGAAGGTCGGGCATCTGGGCATGATCTACTCGCCGACAGTGGCCGCACTGGTACAGAACGCACTGGACCCGAGCTCGCCGGTCGCGGTCCCGTGCGGCCGCGACTTCCCGTTCTGAGCGCGTGCGCCATGCCCCGTCTCGGTGCCGGTTTTGGTTCCACAGAGGTGGCTCGCTACACTCGTGAGCGCTGCCTCGCGCAGCACGCCGCCTTAGCTCAGTCGGTAGAGCGATTCACTCGTAATGAATAGGTCAGGAGTTCGATTCTCCTAGGCGGCTCCGCAGGTCAGAGAGACTATTTCCTTCGCAGTCTCTCCCAAGGCAAGTCCACCTCGGGTCGGCGTCATGTCGGTACCGACCTCGCTCACGCCGTTCCTAGATGTACCTAGAAGTCAACGTCGATGGCGGAGAAAAGTGAATCGCAGCGCCAACTCTGATCAACCCCGTAGAGTCCGCACCGTTGCAGCTTTGGTCACCAAGTTAGTTGCATTGATCGTCATCGGATTGGTGTCCGCCTGCGGTTCGTCGAACGACAACACCGGCCCCACGTCGACAACATTTACCAACCCCACGCCGGTGGCCGGACGCTGGAACAACGGAAACAACGGCACCTCGTTCGAACCATGCACCAGCCTGACTTCCAACACACTGCGCGCACTCGACGTCGACCCCGCCACCTGGACGGACATCTCGATCGACGGCTTTGGCCCCCGCGGATGTCGTGCCACCTCCGCCGCCCGAACCATCACCCTGCAGGTCATCAACACCTCCGCAGGTAACGTGCTCGATCCGGTCGCCTATGTCACCACTTCATCGAAGCACTCCCGACGACCCGAATTCGTGTTCAACCGGTCCACGGTATGCGTCGCTACCGCGATCTCCGGAAACTCCACCATCATGGCCTCGGTCAGCGACGACAGCATCCGAACAGAATTCGCGACGCCCTATCCCAAACCCGGTGAGCGACTGTGCCCAGTCGCGCAAGACATCCTCAACCGCACCACCCAACCCATCCCCGCAGCGGCCGTCCACCCCACATCAACGATGGACTCACGACGGGCATTTGTCCTCGTCTACCCCGCCCTGATCCAGGCAGGCATCCTCACCGAGCGGAGTGCACCGGGCGAGAAACGAGTAGTCGTCGACTCTGCAGGCCGACTCCTTCCCTATTCCGATCTCATCAGTTCCGACCCGGAAAATTCTGCGGGCGTTACCGCTGCGGCCGAACTCCTCGCGATACAGCTCCAGGTGCCCGGGTCATACTGACGGCCAGTCCCCGAGAACTGATCTGCTACTCGGGTTCGTTGGCTGGATTCTGCGCCCACACAACTGCGCGACGCAGCCGTGTCGGTGTGGTGTCGGTAGTCAACACTACTCAGCTGGCCCACCGTGTTCGTCAACGTTCCTCAATGCCTGGTCAAAGGTGGTCTGGTCTTTGCGACCAGGCCACCGCATCAGACTCGAACTGAATAGGTCAGGAGTTCGATTCTCCTAGGCGGCTCCGTCTTGGCCACGCCAGTGCCCGGTCACCCGTAATACGCGAACTCGCAGGTCGGGTTGGGCTCGGTCTTGTAGGCGACCAGGTTGCTGCCCATCATGATCGTGCAGCTCAACTCACCGCCGCCGGTCACGCTGACGCTCGACGAGACCTTGTCGTACACCGGGTAGTCCTTGCTCCAGGGCAGCGTCACGGCGGTCTCGGTGGTCTCCGGCCCACCGTTGATGCGGTAGCGGATGGTGACGGGCGTCGAACCGCCGATCACTTTCATCGTCGCGGTGCCCACCGACGGTCCCGTCGGCTGAGCCGCGGAGGACTCCGCAGCGCTCGTCGCGACGTCTGTGGCACTCGAATTCGATTGCGCTACCGGCTCACCCGACGATGAGCAACCAGCAAGTGACAGCATGAGCGCCGCACCACAACAGGTCCCGACAAATATCCTCTTCGACATGCGAGGAGTCTAATGCTCTGAAAGCCGTACGCCACGTGAGTCATCCACAGGCTCGACAACGCACGATGCGGCCGGACCCAGCCCGTGGTCCGACCGCATCGTGCACTCTCCAGAGAATCTCCGGCGAGCAGAATCA
Source organism: Gordonia sp. UBA7860 (assembly GCF_002500165.1). NCBI lineage: Bacteria > Bacillati > Actinomycetota > Actinomycetes > Mycobacteriales > Gordoniaceae > Gordonia > Gordonia sp. UBA7860. The sequence continues at coordinate 44,873 of NZ_DLSO01000080.1, forward strand.
GGCAGCGAACACCGCCAGACGCCGAGGCTGCTCCACCGACGAATAATGCGACGCGTCGCCGGTGATGATCTGACTCTGCTGGCCGTTGACATCGACGGGCACGTCGCCTGCCAGGGTGATCCGATGCAGCTGACGCTTCTGGTTGCCGAAGTCGGCGATGCCGTAGTGCTGGGTGGCCCGGTTGTCCCAGATCACCAGGTCACCGTAGCTCCAATTCCAGCGGAAGGTGTTCTCCAGCTTGGTGATACGAGCCTGAAGCAGTTGGTACAGATTCGCGAACTCCGACGCCTTCAGGCCGCGGAACTCCTTGGCGAAGTGGCCGAGGAGCAGGCTGCGCTCACCAGTCTCCGGGTGCACGCGGACAACGGGATGCAGCGTCTCGTACTCGGAACTGGTGAACTCGGCGTAGTGCTCCTCCTTCTGCACAACGTCGACGCCGCCGGACGGTTCCTTCTGTCCCACATAGTCGTACAGGTTGGAGTGCGTGGCCCACAGTTCCTCGACGAGCGAACGCAGCGGCTTGGGCAACTGCTCGTAGGCAGCGACGGTCGACGCCCAGGTGGTCGCACCACCGTAGGCAGGCAACACAATTGGCCGCAGCAGCGACGCCTTGGGGATGCGATCAACGAAGGTCACGTCCGTGTGCCAACTGTTCGCGGCGCCTTCGATGGTGAGCAGCTGATCACCGCGCGACGTCACCGTCGGGTGCGGTGCTGTCGGCTCACCGAGCAGCGACGCGAACGCGTACTGGGTCTCGTCGTCGAGGTGGTCCTGCCCGGTAAAAGCGATGACCTTGTTGACGGCGAGCGCGGTGCGGATCGCCTCGACCTGCTCGGCGGACAGATCACCGCCGAGGCGGACGCCCTCGACCTTGGCGCCAATGTTCTCGCCGAGCTTCGTCACGGTGATCGACGCGTCGTCGTATAGGGCCTGAGCAGCGGACTCGCTGTCGGTGCGTCGTTCGATGTCGGTCAGTGTCACTGGTGTACTCCTTGGCTCATCTCTTGGCTGATGTCGTCGTTACTTCGATTTCTCCACTGATCGGCGATCGGCGAAAGGTTCTCGCCCACGTCGATTACAACCTTGTGCCGCCGTGTGATACTCGGTCGACGCGATACTCAGTCGGCGTGATACTCGGCGCTCTCATCGATCTCGCGACGGATACCGGCCGGCACCCGCACAGGACCCGGCCGGTACGTCACCGCGCGCAGTGCGCTGCCGAAGCGGAACACGCCACGCCGCTCCCGTAGCTCCAGATCGACGGGACCCCGCGCATCGAGCCCGACGGAGATTCCCGTCCACGGGGACATGCCGACGAGTTGGAACTGGTTGTCCAACTTGGCGATTACCTCGACCTGCCCGCCACCCGACGCCTCGAGAACGAAGTCCCATCGCACCTGTGGTGTGGCGACGGCACGGAGCCCAAGGGTCTCCACGCCGTCGGGTAGCTCGCCGGACACACGCGCGATGCGGCCGTAGCTGTTGAACACGAAATGCGCTGTGCCGTCTTCGATGTAGAGCAGATAGCCGCCCTGCGGATCACCGTGTGCAACAAGTACGCCTTCGTCTGCACGTGTCCAGTCGCGCAACTCGATCTCGATGTCGAAGTCGCGGTACGCGATGAGCTTGCTCGACCGGTACCGCTCGAGCGTCGGAGTGCCCGCGAGTATGCGCACCGGGTCGCTGTAGCGTTCTTCGTCTGGGCGTCGACGTCCCTGATCAGCAGGCGAATCGTATAGCGGGAAAACAGTATTGCGCCATGCGGCTTCGTCCCACGCGCGAGCAAGCTCGGCAACGACGTCCGGGTGTTCCGCAGCGATGTCGTGCGTCTCCGCGGGATCAGTTGTCACGTCGTAGAGTTCCCACTCCGGGTCGTCGACGCGATCGGGATCCCGGTGCAGCGACAGCAGCTTCCACCCGTCCCGATAGAACCCGCGGTGTCCGCCGAACTCGGCGTACTGCTCGGTGTGGTCCGAACTCGCTGCCTGATCGCGCAGAAACCCTGCGGCGCTGACACCGTCGCGCGATTGCGCGGGTTTGCCGTGCCGTTCTGTCGGCGCCTCGACGCCCGCCAACTCGAGCAGCGTCGGCACCAGATCTGTCACGTAGGCATACTGTCGGCGGACACCGCTGTCGTCCGCGTCGCGCGGCAGGCCGTCGGGCCACGACAGCACGAACGGCACCCGCACACCTCCGGCAAAGGTCTGCCCCTTGTAGAAGCGGAAGGGCGTGTTCGACGCCTGGCCCCACCCGCGTGGATAGTGCACACCGAGAGCCGCGCTGCCGATCAGATTCTCGTCATGGGGAACGTCGCGCTCCCAGTCCGACGGCACCGGACCATGCACGAATTGGCTGAAGTACGAACGGGTTCCGACCGGACCGCCCTCGGCGGTACCACCGTTGTCGGACGTGAACACGATGATCGTGTTGTCGAGTTCACCGAGCTCGGTCAAGGTGTCGACGATGCGCCCGACGCTCTGATCGACCGAATCGACCATGGCCGCATAGACTTCCTGGTACTTCGCGAATCGTTCCTGCTCGGCAACGTCGAGCTCGTCCCACGGTGGCGCATCGTAGCCGGGCTCGGTGTTGCGCTCGGCGATCGGGGTGCCCTCGTCGAACAAACCTTCCTCGACCTGTCGGTCGAACCGTCTCTGCCGCACAGCATCCCATCCATCCGCATACTTTCCGCGATACTTCTCGAGGTCGGACTCCTTGACCTGATGCGGACCGTGCATGGCGATATGCGCGAAGTAGAGGAAGAAGGGTTTCTCGGCATCGTGCGCCCGCAGCGACTTGATCTGCGCGACAGCATGATCGGTGAGATCGTCGGTGACGTAGTAGTCATCGGGGTACTCGTCGACGTCGACGACCGAATTGTCAGCGATGAGCTGGTTGGGATAGAAGAAGGAGTTCAGCCCTTCAAGCGAACCGTAATAGGAGTCGAACCCACGCTGCAGCGGCCACGAATCGCGCGTACGCCCGGGGCTCATGTTGGCGTCGCGGGCGAGATGCCACTTACCGACCGCATACGTCGCATAGCCGTTCGCGCGCAATATCTCCGGAAGCGAGAGCACATCGTCGGCGAGTTCGAGACGTAGACCGGGGAAGCCCGGATCGGAGTTCGCCACACTGCCGTAACCGGCGCGGTGCGGATTGAGCCCCGTCAGCAGAGCAGCCCGAGCCGGCGAACAGACCGGCGTCGTGTGGTAATTCGACAGTCGGAATCCACGCTCTGCGAGCGCCGCGATGTTGGGGGTATCGATCTCCGCACCGAACGGCGAGATATCGGAGTAGCCCATGTCGTCAATCAGCACGACGACGATGTTCGGAGCACCCGCCGGCGCGCTCGGTTCGGGCTTCCACCAGGGCGTCGACTGCGACGATGTACGGCCGACCCGACCCTCGAAACCTTCGTAACCCCGTGCGTAGTCGGGTATTTCGCTGTTTCCGTCTGCCATCGTCCCTCCTCGAAGATCGTGCGACCGCCGCCGTCCGCGGTTGCGCATCACACACCATCCGCACGGCCGGTCGGTCTGTCAACCCTTTCTCCGACGCTGCCGAGAAAGGCTTCATCAGCTTGAAGTCGCCACCCGAATGCCCTCACAGTTGCTCGTATTCGACGAACGCACACCGACCCTCGGCCGTGCGTCGTGTGGTCGATGTCCGGCTCGGCTCCTGCCGCATCACCGACCACCCCCAGCCCCCATCCCATCGGACGGAAGAGAATCCGAAGACCATGCCCACTCGCACACGAGCCGCGCTGCTCGCGCTCGTCGCACTGCTGACGATGGCCACGGCCACCGCGTGCACCTCCGCCGTCGCGCAGCAGCAGAACTCGACAGCGACCGCCCTTCCGCCGGGCCACAAGCCGCCGCAGGGCGGCACCCTACGGGTCGGTGTGCTCAACGACCTGAGCCCGAAGACCTTCCTGCAGATCGGCACCGGCAGCATGAACGGCCACGTGGTGTCGAACGTCTTCGACACCCTGATCCGCTACTCGCGCGACGATCTGACCGTCCGGCCGGCGCTGGCCACACGCTGGCAACTCGCTCCAGACGGACGCTCCGTCGCACTCGATCTGCGCGACGACGTGCGCTACCACGATGGTCGGGCATTCACCTCGGCCGACGTCGAGAGCTCACTGAAGGCGTACACCGCGGGGCCGTGGACACCGCAGTTCAAGCGGACCGCCGCAGCAGTCACCGGCTACGACACCAGCAATCCGCACCGCGTGGTGCTGACCTTCGACCATCCGCTCAGCAACATCTTCGACCTGCTCGACTCTGCACCGATCATCGACGGCAACACTCTCGACGGGCTGCGCGCGGGCAAGGTGTTCAACGGAACCGGACCGTTCCGATTCTCGTCGTGGCAACCGAATTCGGATGTCCGCCTGGTACGCAACGACTCCTATTGGGGTCCGCGAGCCAACCTCGACGCCATCGACCTCGACATCATCACCGACCAGCAGGCGCTCTACACCCGACTCCGCACGGGCCAGATCGACCTCGCCTACGGACTCAACAACCACGACCAGGAATTGGCAACGCGCCGATACGGATTCAACAACATCACCTACACCGGCGCCGAGCAGCAGGAGTACGTGGGAATCAACGTCGCCAATCCCGCTCTGGCCGACGTCCGCCTTCGTAAGGCTATCGCGTTCGCCATCGACCGCGAA
>NZ_DLSO01000127.1:0-36309 GCF_002500165.1 Gordonia sp. UBA7860
GTCGAGTACGCCGCTCTCACGGTCGAAGGCCCGAATGGTGTAGTCACGGTAGATCGGGAACTTACCCTCGGTGGGCAGTCGCATACCCTCGGCGCCGACGCCCGGCATGACTATCTCGCCGCTCTCCGGATCCGGGAAGAACAGTTTGATGTGGTCGTCGGGTGCCATGTGCACCACGATGAAGCTCTCGGGTGCGCTGATGGAGAACCGCACTCGACGCATGTCCGGACTCGAGTCGATGGTTTCGACCACCTCGACCGTACGTGGCAGCAGGTCGTACATGGTCAACTTGATCTCGGTCGGATGGGGACTCAAATCCTGCCCCTGCGCGGCGTCGATGCCGGTCACGTTGCTCACCTCTCGAAAACTCAAGCGCCAGAAGCGCTATGGCCAACGGGTACGGCCGTCGGGAGCGGTTGGTTCGATCCGCGACCCACGACGGCGTCGAGGATCTCCCCCGATCGGATGGCCACATTCGACAGTAGCGTCGACGTGAGCCCGTGTGTGTGTTCTGAGTTGCCCTGTACGAAGATCTGCCCGGTGATCTCCGGGGAGGTCTGCAGCCGGTACGCGCGGTCGAGTACGGGTCGGCCGTGTTGATCGGCCGCACAGTGCGCAGCCAGATCGCCGAGCATGTCCGCGACAGGCGTCGGCTCGAATCCGGTCGCGAACACGACGGCGTCGCAGTCGAGGTCGATGACCTCACCCGTCGTGCGGTGCGCGATGCGCAGCCGTGCGACGTCGTCGGTCTCGTCGAGGTCAGTGACCTCGGTCGCGCCGTGTACAAAGAGGCGGCGATTGCCCGATACGCGCTCGGTGTACTCGCGTCCGTACAGGTCCTGGATCAGGACCGGATCGACCGCCGAGTAGTTCGTGCTGCGGTGGTACTGGAGCAGACGGTCGCGCCACGCCGGCTCAGCCGTGAAGTACTCGTCGACGGCCTCGGCGTCGAAGATGCGATTGGCATAGGGACTGTCGTCGGCCGGCGTGTAGCCGTACTTGGAGAAAACGGCGTGCACTTCGGCGCCGGTCGTTTCGTGCAGAAAGGCAGCAACCTCCGCGGCACTCTGACCCGCGCCGATCACGGCGAACCTGCGGTGCGTCAGGGGCGGGAGCTTGGCCAGGTTGGGAAGCACGTGATGGTTGTGAAATACCCGCGGGCCTGCGACGACACCTGCGGGCAGCTTCGCCCGCAACCCTCCGCCGAGGACCAGGTTTCGCGCCCGCACGCTCTCGCCCGACGTCGAGGCGATGTCGAACGCGCCGTCGGCGAACGTGACCGAGCTGATCTCCGAGCCGTAGTCGACCGGTACCGACACGCGTTCCGCCGCCCACCGGAGGTAGTCGTGGAATTCGACGCGCAGTGGGAAGAAATCCTGACGATTGATGAAGTGGCCCAGACGATCGTGCTCGTTGAGGTAGCTCAGAAACGAGTACGAACTCGACGTATTACGTTGCGTCACCAAATCTTTGAGAAACGACACCTGCATCGTCGCTCCGGGCAGGAGCATGCCGGGATGCCACCCGAACTGGGACTTCCTCTCGAAGAACCGGGCCTGGATGCCACCATCGCGTGCCGTGCCGTTGTCGTTGCGTACCGCGCACTTGTCGTTGTACTCCTCGACCGCGATGGCCAAAGCCAGGTTCGACGGTCCGAATCCGATGCCAGCGATATCGAGTTCGGAGTTCCGCTCACTACACACGCGCCACTCCCTAGATCGTCGTGATTTCCGTGGGCCAATGCCGCACGCAATGCTAGGTGAGTCTAACCTAATCATCAGCTTGCGTTCATGTACCCCCCGCGACGCGAAACCTCGCACACATCAGCAGGCATCAGCACACACCGAGTCCGCATCGAACGAGGAGGACGACCGGCACCATGACACTTTCGACCTCGCCAGGGCCCGTGGACGGTTCCGACGCGCATTCGGCGCTCATCGACGAATCAACCGCCGCCGCAGACCATTTCGAGGTCTACGGACTCGACTATCACTGTTCTGCCAGCGGTGCTGTGGCTTCGTTCGACGATCCCTCGCGCGCAGCCGAGTCACTCGCACGGGGCGAGCACTCAGCGATCGTCGGTGCTCTCGCATTCAACACAGACGCACCGAGCGCGCTGACCGCCCCCGCACACATCCGCTTCGACGTGCCGCCGAACTCCTGGCCCGCACCAAGGCCAGCCACGGCAGCGGGCCCGATCACTGAAGCCCGCGTGGTCGCGGCGGAACCGCTCCGCGAAGAACACCGTGCCAGGGTCGCAGCAGCGGTCACAGTGCTCGCCGACTCGACCACTCCGCTGGCCAAGGTGGTGCTCGCACGAAAGCTGTTGTTGCACACCACGCCAAGGTTGACACCGGAGGTGTTCCTGGCCGCCCTCGCCGCACAGAACCCGCATTCGGGACTCTTCCGCACAGAGCTCACTCCCGCGGGAGACGCCTACCGAGGCCGACATCTCGTGGGCGCGAGTCCCGAGGTACTCGTACGACGACGCGGACGTCAGGTGAGCGCTCACCCGCTCGCCGGTTCCACGCCACGGCATCACGACCCCAGCGTCGACGCCGAGCGCGCCGCGACGCTGAACTCATCGGCGAAGGATCTCGACGAGCACCGTTTCGTTATCGATGCTCTGCGCAGCGCGCTCGCACCGCTGTGCACCCGACTCGACGTACCCGATGCGCCAAGCATCGTGGGCACGTCGTCGATGTGGCACCTGGGCACGTCGATCGTCGGCGAACTGGCCGACCCGTCGACAACGGCCCTCGACCTCGCGATCGCCGTGCATCCCACCCCCGCGGTGTGCGGGACTCCCACCGGCGCAGCCAGGGAGTACATCCTCGCGACGGAGGGCGACCGTGGTTTCTACGGAGGTGCCGTCGGATGGTGCATCGGGAATCTCTCCCCCGACGATCATTCTCCCGACGATCTGCCCCACGCCGCGCGCCACGAAGTACTGCGCGGCGCCGACGGGCTGACAGTGTCGGACAGCAGGACTCCGCACGGCGCTGTGACCCCTGGAGACGGCGAGTGGCTCGTGGCTATCCGGTGTGCGGAAATCGACTCGCGCACAGGAGCTCTGGCGACCTGGGCGGGTGGCGGTATCGTCGCCGACTCCGATCCCGACGCGGAAGTGGCTGAGACGACGGCCAAGCTACGTACCGTGCTGCGCGCTCTCGGCACCGACGAGATCTGACCTACCGGCGTCCGGCCGACATCGGCGCGCTGCAGCCACGAGCATCGGTCCCGCCATCACCGACGTGACCACCGCCATGACGACGACGATCATATAGGTCTCTTCACTGAAGATTCCGAGACTCAATCCCGTTGTCGCGATGATGATCTCGACGACCCCGCGAGCGTTGAGCCCGCTCCCGACCGCCATCGACTCCCACCGGGACAATCGCGCAAGGCGAGCCCCGACGTAGCCGCCAACCAGCTTGGCGACGACGGCGACGGCGATCACCCCGGCCGCCACTCCGGCAACTCCCGGAGAAGCGAGAGCCCTCAGGTCGACGTGTAAGCCGGCCGAGGCGAGGAACACCGGCGCAAGCACAGCCGTGGTGACCAAGCGGAGCGGCGTCACGACGCGCTCGGGACGTCGACCACAGGCGATCCCGGCAAGTAGTGCTCCGAGAACAGCCTCGAGATGCATCGCGTCGGTCGCCGCGGCACCGGCGACCATCGTGATCACCATCACCGCTGCCGACTGCGCATCGTGGCCACCGGATTCCAAGCGGGTCAACAGACGTCCGATCACCGGTCGCGCGACAAGCGCCACGGCAATCGAACCGATCATCGCCAGCAGCGTCAACGGCAGGTGCCAGCCGCGCAACCCCACGGTGACCATGGCTGACACCGCCGCGAGCGCCACCCAGGCGGCAAGGTCGGTGAGAGTGCCCGCCGACAGGATGAGCCGACCGAGCCTCGTCGGCAGCAGATGCAGGTCTCCGAGGATCCGAGCGATCACGGGAATCGCACTGACCGACATCGCGACACCGAGCAGAACTGCGAATTCTGTTGTGCTCGTGCCATCACCTGCGTTCGTACCGTCGCCGAGATATCGGGCAGGCAGCACCAGTCCGAGTCCGATGCCTGCGACGAGCGGAATCACGAAGGAGACACCGCTGATGACGCCGATCTTGCGCGCGTTTCCACGCACGAACGGACCGTCGAGCTCCGTCGCTGCAAGCCCGACGAGCAACACCACGGCGAGCGTGCCGACCGCGGATATCGCTGTGGTCGGCGTGCCGTCTGCGCTGACGACCACTCCCGTGACGTGCGGTGCCACCATGCCGAGGACCGACGGACCGAGCAGCACGCCCGCGACCAATTCGCCTGCCATCGAGGGGAATCCGAGCCGACGCGCGATCGCTCCGCACACGACTGCCGTTCCGAGGAGCAGCGCCAACGCTGTCAGCATGGCGGGCGTTGGCCGATCAGACGGTAGCCGGGGCGGGTTCGGCCCAACTCAGGCCGTCAGCCGATGGAACAAGCCCACCGTCGAGTAAGGGCGGTTCGGTCCCGTCGGTACCGACTGCCCCGCGTGCCTGGAACGCGTTCATCTCCTCCATGACGTCACGCACGACCTGCGTACCGAAGAGATGCCCCATCCGCTGACCCGAGTCGGTGTCCATGCCGCCGGTTCGCTCGGCCGCCTCGGTGAGAGCGGCCGTCGACGCAGAGAAGCGCTCGATGATCTGTTCCGGGTCGGTGAGAGCCTGTTCGCCGGAGTAGGCGCCCGCGACCAGCGACACGAATGCGGTCATGTCGTTCCGGTCGAAGTTGGTGACCTTACGCGCCTTCCAGAAGTACGAGTCCTCGGACTGCTCCATGTCATAGAAAGCCGACAAGAACTCATAGAAGACCGCGTACTCGCGACGGTACCGACCCTCGAACTCGGTGAACGCCCGCTCCTCGGTCATCGCACCTGCCAGCACACTGTTGATCGACCGCGCCGCCAGCACACCCGAGTAGGTCGCGAGATGAACCCCGGTGGAGAACACCGGATCGATGAAGCACGCGGCATCGCCGACGAGCACCATTCCGTTGCCCCAGAAGCGGGTGTTGGCATACGAATAGTCCTTGCGGATTCGGATCTCACCGTAGGTGCCCTCAGTGACGCGTGTGGCGTCGGACAGCATGTCCTTCACGATCTCGCAGCGATCAACGTAGTGCAGCAGTGTCTCTTCCTGCGCATTGAGCACGTGCTCGGCCTTGTCGCGCGAGATCACGGCTCCGACGCTGGTCAGCGTGTCCGACAGCGGGATGTACCACATCCATCCCTCGTCGAACGCAGCGCAGAGGATGTTGCCGCTGTCCGGCGCGGGGAAGCGCTTGCCGTTCTCGAAGTATCCGAACACCGCGACGTTCTGGAAGAAGTCGGAGTAAATCCTCTCTCCGCCTGCATGTTTCGACAAACGCGTGGTGTTACCCGACGCATCGACGACGAACTTCGCGTCGATCCGGTGCTCGACCCGGTCGGCGTCGACGTACCGGATACCCGTGACCCGGCCGGACTCGTCGGTGATGGTCCCGTTGACCCTGCTGCGCTGCCGCACGTCGACTCCCTGCTCCGCGGCGTTCTCGAGCAGAATCTGGTCGAACTTCATGCGCTCGACCTGGTACGCGTATGACCCCTCACCCGCGAACTCCGGCGAGATGGCAAACAGGAAGTTCCACGGCACCGGATTCTTGCCCCAGCGGAAGCTGCCGCCCCGTTTGTGCATGAATCCCGCGTTCTTGATCTTCTCGTCGACGCCGAGTAGTCGGCATACGCCGTGAATCGTTGAGGGAAGCAGTGATTCGCCGATCTGGTACCGGGGAAACGACTCCTTCTCCAACTGCACCACGCGGTGGCCGCTGCGAGCCAGCAGTGTCGCGACCGTCGACCCTCCCGGTCCGCCGCCAACGACGACGACGTCGGCTGTCTCACTGATCGGTTCCCCGCCGTGGGTGACGTCGCTCATCGGAGCTCTCCCACGTTGGCGCCGGAAACGCTCTCCGCGGTGAGCTCACGAACCCAGGAGCCGACGACCGGATCGGCGGCCATACTCACCAGATCAGCCCTGTGTGCACCAGCGGCGCGCCAACGTTCGATCAGTGACATCAGCCGCACCGAGTCCAAACCGACGTCGAGAACGTTTGTGTCATCGGTGATTTCGCTCTCGTCCACACCCAGGATGCCGGCAATGTCGGCGATGATCCGTTCTCGGGTGAGTACCGTATTCGTTGTAGCCATGCCGTCCTCTCTGATGACGTGCAGTGAATCGCGAGCACCGAGGCTCGTTCTCTGGTAAGCATAGGCTTACCAAATTTAGAGAAGAGGCCCGCCCCTACGCTCCGCTAAGGCTAGGGTAAGCTAACTGCTTATGGTTGGCTGCTGTCGTCGATTGCCTGAGATCGCCGCATTACCGACTGCCCGGGTGGGGTGTTGATGCGCGCCACGTCAGCGCAGCAGGGATTGTGGTTCGCTCATCGAGTCGCGCCGAATCCCGATGTGTTCACCATCGGTCAGCTCGTCGACTTCGACGCTCGGCCCGAACCTGGTCGCCTCTCCGCCGCCGTTCGCCAAGCCGTCGCTGAAGCCGACGGATTGCGCTCGGTGTTCTCCGAACAGGACGGCGGCGTGACTGTCGAACTCGGCGCACCGATCGAGGTCGCCGATCACGATCTCGGCGACGACGCCGACGCAATCGATGAGTATGCGCAAGCCGCGGTCCAGGTGGCGATAGACCCCGCATCCGGCCCGTGCGCAGTCGTCGAGATCTTGCATGCGGGCGGGTGCACGGCACTACTCGTCGTCGCACATCACATCGTGATCGATGCCTACGGCCTCGGTCTGCTTGTTCGACGCATCGGCCGCCTCTACGCGGATCCGGGTGATACCCGACGCCTCGGGAGCGTCGTCGACCTTCCGCCGGAACCCGATGCCGGTGCGAGCGCAGCATTCTGGAGCCGCGAGCTCGCGCGCGTCACTGGTCCCCTGACCTTGGGCGACACGCCACGTGGCCATCGGATCGCAGCCGCTGTGCACACGACTCGATCCGTAGTCGGCGGTGCGGGCGGAGCCGCGATGTCTCCTGATCGTCTCGCCGCCGCCGTTGCGGCGTTCTGTGCGCGCGCGACCGACAGCGACGACGTCGTGATCGGCTTCCCGATGATGAACCGATTCGGCTCTCCCACAGCCAATGTCGTGTGCACGACGGTCAATGTCGTCCCGCTGCGCGTTACGGTCGCACCTGCGGTGACTGCCGACGAGCTCGCCGCCGACGCCGCCGCTGGGATTCGCCGGATCGCTCCCCATGCGCGTTACCGCGGCGAGGACATTCTCCGCGACGCACGACGCCGCGCTGTCGACGGTGTCGTGGGACCGACGGTCAACGTCAAGCCCTTTGGCTCCACCGTCACCTTCGAAGCCGGAACTCCCGAGTCCCGAAGTGCCGAATCCCGAACACCCGATTCCCCAACACCTGATTCCTCAAGTACCGAATCACTCGCCGCCTGCGCGATTACCGCGACGGTCCGCTCGCTGCGTCGTGGTCCGGTTGTCGATCTCTCGATCACAGCGCTCGACCTCGGGCCGTCGGACCCCGACCGCTCCAGCCCCGACCGCTCCAACCCCGACCGCTCGGACCTGGAACTCACAGTCGACGCCGACGCAGCCATCTACAGCCGAGCACACGCCGCTCGGATCGCCGACTCACTTGCGGCATTCGTCGGCGAATTCCTGCGTGAGCCGACACGTCCCGTCGGCGCCATGCGGATCGTCGAGCACATATCCGATGGGCCAGAATCCGGTGCGCCTGACACCGGGCGAGCACACGTGGAGGTTCTCCCTTCCGGCACGACAGCACCGATCGACCCGACCCCGCTCGATGCCCGGATCGCGGCTGCCGAACCCGATACGATCGCGGTGCGATTCGGCGACGACACCATTGATTTTCGCGAACTCAATCGTCGCGCAGACGACCTCGTGGCACGCCTGGGCCCAGTCGTTCCCGACTCGGTCATCGCGATCGCACTCCCCCGTGGCATCGACCTGATCGTCGCGTTGGTCGCCGTGATGCGTAGTGGCGCAGCCTTTCTCCCGCTCGATCCTGGATTTCCTGCCCACCGCAGAGAAGCCAGCATCGCCGACGCCGCACCTGTCGCCATCATCGAACCTCCCATAACCGAACCCGCCGTCGTGGCATCCGGAGGCCGCCATGTTCAGATCCGTCGCCTATCCGATCCGCGCCCACTGCCGGTCACGGCCATGTCGGGCGACCCGGTCGGCAACTCGGCTGCCTACTTGATCTACACGTCGGGGTCGACGGGCACACCGAAGGGTGTGGTGATCCCGCACCGTGCCCTGCGGAACTTCGCCGATCACATGGTCAGTGGACTAGGCCTGGGGCCGCGCAGGTCTCTGCTGGCGGTGACGACGATATCGTTCGACATCGCACTCTTGGAGACACTCGTGCCGCTGTCGGCGGGAGCATGTGTGGTTCTTGCCGACAACGACGACATCCACGATCCGGCGCGACTCGCGGCGCTCATCTCGCGACACCGGCCGGACGTGGTCCAGGCCACGCCGTCGTTGTGGTCGGCATTTCTCGGTGCGGGATGGGGGTCCGCACTGGCGAGTGTCGACGTCCTCGTCGGCGGCGAGCAGTTGCCCTCCGACGTCGCTCGAGGTCTCGTCGCTTCCGCACGGTCGGTGCGCAACATGTACGGACCGACAGAGACGACGATCTGGTCGACGACGGCTGAGGTCGACGACGACGCCGACGTCACCATAGGCACACCGATCGCGAATACCGGTGTCCGCGTGCTTGATTCGACGTTGCACCCGGTGCCCGTCGGACGTGTCGGCGAGCTCTATCTCAGCGGCGACGGACTCGCTCGCGGATACCGCGGCCTGCCCGGCATGACCGCCGCCCGATTCGTCGCCGACCCGTTCACCGACGGCGCGCGCATGTATCGCACCGGAGATCTGGCGCGCATTCGCCCGGACGGACGGCTCGACTGCCTCGGCCGCACCGACCATCAGGTCAAGGTGCGCGGGTTCCGAGTCGAACTAGGCGACATCGAGACCGCACTCTCCGCCCTCCCCGCCGTCGCGGGCGCGGTGGTGACCTCCGTGGACGGGCGACTCGTCGGCTACGTCACCACGCACTCCGACAGCAGCTCTGCTGACAACACAGACTCTGCCTACAACACAGCGCTGGCACAGTCGTGGCGGAGCGAACTCGCCACCATCCTCCCCGACTACATGGTGCCGTCAGCGCTCGTCGTGCTCGATGAGTTTCCCCTCACGCCCAACGGCAAGATCGATCGACGAGCACTGCCCGCACCCGACTATGCCGCGCAGGCCGCCCGATCGCGACCGCCATCGGGTCCTGTCGAGACCGAGCTCGCCGACGTATTCGCCTCGGTGCTCGGACTTCCCACGGTCGGTGCGGAGGACAACTTCTTCGCGCTCGGCGGCGACAGCATCGTCGCCGTGCGAGTGGTCAGCGCCGCGGCATCGGCCGGCTGGGAGATCACACCACTGGAGATCTTCGACCATCCCACGGTCGAGGGCCTGGCATCGGTCGCGCGCAGCGTCAGCAACGCAGAACCCGCCCACCAGCAGTTCCCGACAGACCAGCAATTCCCGAGAGACCAGCGGTTCTCGGCAGACCAACCGTTCTCTGCAGACCGGGCGGGCGCCACTACTGCGGGGATTGACGACGACGAACTCAACGAACTGATGGAGGGTGACCTGCTGTGAGCGCAGCGCTCGAAGACGTCCTACCCCTCACCGGTCTGCAGGAAGCGATCGTCTACCGATCGACGGCCCCCCGTGGCGCCGATGACGTCGATCCGTATCTGATCCTCGCCGACCTCGATCTCACGACCGTCCTCCCACAGGAAGTAGACGTCGACCGGCTTCGTGAGGCAATCGCGACGGTCACCGCTCGACACGCGATGCTGCGAACCTCTTACACACGTCGACGGACCGGCGAGCCCGTCGCGCGCGTGCACACCGCGGTCGAGGTGCAACTGCCCGTCGTCGACATCTCCACTCTCGACGACGGCCTTGACACACTGCGCGCCGACGCCCGCTCAGCCGGCATTGCACTGACTTCACCTCCGCCACTGCGCTTTACACTCGCGACCGAGTCCGGTCGCCCTCGCTGGCTGTTCGTCGTGGCACACCACGTTGCTCTGGACGGGTGGTCGCTGCACCTGATGTTCAGCGAGATCGTGCACGCGTACCGTGGCGACACGCTCGCGCCGATACGCCCGATCAGCGACTACGCACGCTGGATTGCCTCACGGGGTCGCGATGTCGGTCCGTGGGTCGATGCCCTCGCGGATCTCGAGGCGTCGACGATCATGGACATCGTCGAGCCGACCACGCCGAGCGTGCCGTTACGCACACGCCTGAGCGTCCACGTATCCGCCGCGTTGCGTGACGTGGCGACGCAGTCGTCGGCGACACTCAACACCGTCATCCAACTCGCGTGGGCGCTTGTCCTCGCTGACCGCAACGACAGCGACGACGTCGTTTTCGCAACGGTCGTCTCGGGACGGGATCCCTCGGTGCCCGGCGTCGACGAGATGGTCGGCATGCTCATCAACACGGTCCCGGTTCGGGTGCGCATCGACCCGGGCGAGACCGTCGGCAGCACGCTGACACGACTGCAGCGCGAGCAACTCGCCCTGCTCGGCAGCCATCACGTGCCGCTGGCCGACATCATCTCGGCAGTCGACCTCGGCGGCCCGATCTCGTCGATCGTCGTGTTCGAGAGCTTCCCTCGCGGAGATGTGCGCCCCCGCATCGAGGATGACAACGACTTCACCGCAACGCTTCTCGTCGAGGACGAACCCTCGATCGGGCTGGTACTCGAACGGCGTGGAGCCGACCCGCATCTGCTCGAGGAGGTCATCGCCTGGCTGACTCTGCTCGCGCAGTCGCGTGAGGAACTCCTGGGTAGCCTCACGGTGACCCCGCCGGCCATGACCCCGCCAGAATCGCTCCCCTCAGAATCGCTGCCATATGTCCCGGTGGCCCAGCAGATCTCGGATGCCGCACTACGCCGTGCACGACGAACCGCACTCGTCTCGGGTAACCGACGCGTCGGCTACCGCGAGCTGGACGTGCTCGCGGCGCGAACCGCTCATGTACTGAGCGCTCGCGGCATCGAACCCGAATCCGTCGTCGCAGTGGCATTACCGCGTGGCATCGACATGGTCGTCGCGATCCTTGCCGTTGTCCGTCTCGGTGCGGTCGTCGCACCGATCGACCCGACCTACCCTCCGGCTCGTATTCGATTCATGCTCGACGACGCCGCTCCCGTACTCGTGCTCGACGAGCAGACCTTCGACGAGATTCGCGCCGACGCCGTCGATTCGCCCGAACGAGCCCCGCACACGCCGCATCCTGAGTCCGCCGCGTATCTGATCTACACGTCAGGATCGACCGGGACACCGAAGGGCGTTGTGGGTACAGCTGCGGCGCTGGCGAATCGCATCGCGTGGGCCGCGCAGCGGTGGGACGGATCCGTCGTGCTCGCCAAAAGCGCCATCGCGTTCATCGACGGCACCACGGAGATCCTCGGCGCACTGGCGGCAGGCGCAACGGTCGCCATCGCGGACGACACTTCCGCGCGCGACCCGATGGCACTCGTCGAGCTGGTTGACCGCCACGCCGTCGACCA
Organism: Gordonia sp. UBA7860; assembly: GCF_002500165.1. Lineage (NCBI taxonomy): Bacteria > Bacillati > Actinomycetota > Actinomycetes > Mycobacteriales > Gordoniaceae > Gordonia > Gordonia sp. UBA7860. Next base: position 11,685 of record NZ_DLSO01000127.1, read on the forward strand.
GGTCACAGCCGTGCCGTCGTTGGCGAGAGCACTCGTCGACCTCGCCCTGGAGAGCCGCGGCACCGACAATCCCGGCACCGACAGCCCAGCCTTTGACAACACAGCCTCAGACGCCACAGCCTCCGAAAGACCAGCGCGACCCGAACCGACCGCGTCGATACGCCGCTGGATCGTCTCCGGTGAGCCGCTTCCCGACAGCACTGCTGCTCAACTAGCCAGCGCCGCAGATGAAGTGGTGAACTCGTACGGGTCGTCGGAGGTTGCGGGAGACGTCACGACCGCGACGATCCGCATCGACTCGAGCGCGGTTTCCAGCTCCCCTGGCGATACCGCCCCCAGAGATGTCACTGCCGCGGTCGGCACGATCACCGTCGGCACGCAGGTCCCGGGCGCTGGTGTCGTCGTACTCGACCGCCACCTGCATCCGGTGTCGGTTGGCCGTCCCGGCGAGGTGTACGTCACCGGCGTCCAACTCGCACGGGGCTACCACGGCCATTCCGACTGGACGGCAACGCGATTCGTCGCCAACCCGGCAGGGTCCGGCGATCGGATGTATCGCACCGGCGATCGTGGTCTGATCACTCCGGACGGCAGCCTGCAACTGCTCGGTCGAGCCGACTCGCAGGTCAAGATCCGCGGCACCCGCGTCGAACTCGGTGAGGTGGAACAGGCCGTCCTCGCACTCGACGGCGTCGACGACGCTGTGGCGGTGGCCGGCCAGGATCATGACGGACACACTCGTCTGGACGTCTACGTTGCCGGAGCTCAGGCCCCCGACGCCGTCCCGGCCGCACTCGTCGCTACGTTGCCCGCAGCGATGATCCCAGCCACGTGGACACGACTCGACTCGCTGCCTCGCACACCGGGTGGCAAGACCGACCGCAGGGCGCTTCCCGCTCCGACCTCGCCGCGCACTACCTCTCGACGTGAGCCGAGCACCGACCTCGAGCGGCTCGTTGTCGACACCGTTGCCGACGTCCTCGGCCTCGACGCCGCGGACACCGCACGGCCGAGCGTCGACGACAACTTCTTCGACCTCGGTGGCCATTCTTTGTCTGCCACGCGTGTGCTGACCAGGCTGCGCGTGGCAACCGGACGCGTTGTCGGTGTTGCCGAGGTCTTCGCCCACCCGCGACTCGTCGACCTCGCGGCCCTGTTCGCAGACGACGGCGACGCTCCCGAATCCACGCCCGCTGGCGTCACCGGCAGCGCGGAAACAAAGCGGCCGCAGCGCCCCGAACGCATTCCGCTCTCGCCGGCACAGCGCCGACTTGCCTTCCAGAGCGGGATCGGCGATGCCGCGTACACCATTCCGTTCGCCGTACGTTTCGACGGACCAATCGATGTGGCGCAACTGCAACGCGCGCTCGACGGCATCGTCGAACGCCACGAGTCACTGCGCACTCGGATCGTCGACGACGCTCAGGTCGTCGACCGGGTCGACGACGCGAGGGTGCTGATCGACGACCATCACATCGAACCCGCGGACCTCGACGCGACGATCGACAGTCTCATCGGGCGCCCCTTCGAGTTGTCGGCGGATCTCCCCTTGCGCGCCGATCTCCTGCGCGCTTCCGAGGCTTCGGCGGTGCTACTCCTCACGGTGCATCACATCGCCGCGGACGAATGGTCGGCCGCAACACTCTTCGACGAGCTCGCCGCCGGGTACAACGGCACGCCGGTTGCCGCGCCGCAGCTCCAGTACGCCGATCACACCCTCGCCGAGATCGAGCGGCTGGGCACCGTCGACGATCCCCGATCACTTGTGCACCGCCAGCTCGACTACTGGCGAAACCAACTCGCCGATGCACCCGCTGAACTCGACCTGCCCTACGACCGCCCGCGGCCTACCTCGCCGGATCCCGTTGGCGGCCAAGTTGAGATCGTCATCGACGCAGACGTTCTCGGCGGGCTCCGCTCGGCCGTCCGGGCACTCGACGCGACCGTGTTCATGGCAGCGCATGCCGCGGTGGCACTCGCGCTCAACGCGTCGGGAGCGGGCGACGACATCGTGGTCGGTACCCCGGTGGCCGGCCGGGCGTCGGCGTCCGTGGAGTCGCTGATCGGCATGTTCATCAACACCCTGCCGCTGCGCACCGACCTCTCCGGTGATCCGACGCTCCTCGAGGTGCTGCGCCGCGTCAGGGAGACCGACGTCGCGGCCCTCGCCGCGCAGGATGTGCCGTTCGACGAGATCGTCACGGCACTCGCCCCGGAACGAGCACTGAGCCGACACCCGGTGTTCCAGACGATGGTCCAGTACCGCGACCCGATCGTCGCCCCCGAATTCACCGGCGTGCGTGCAGAACCGGTCTTCCCGCACTCCCGCACCGCCAAGTTCGACCTGACCTTCGAGTTCGTCGAGCTTGCTCGCTCCGCGGGCATCCGACTGCGCGTCGAGTACGCCGCGGCGCTCTTCGACGAAGCGACAGTCGCCGATCTCGCAGAACGCGTGAGTTCCATCCTGCGCACCCTTGTCGGCGCCCCGAGCAGTCACGTCGCACAGTTGCGTCTGGGCCCGTCGGCTGAGCTTCCCGCGCTGCCCGCACCCGACATCGCACCTCCTCGGCGATCCCTTGTCGACATCTTCTCCGCCACCGCTCGCACCTTTGGCGACCGTCCCGCCGTATCCGACGGAACGCGCACTCTCACCTACCGCGAACTGGACGCTCACAGTTCGTCGATCGCCGCACGCCTGCACCGCGACGGGGTGCGACGCGGCCACTCGGTGGCACTGATCCTGGAGCGCTCGACGGACCTCGTCGCCGCGATCCTCGGAGTACTGCGCTGCGGAGCCGCCTACGTTCCGATCGACCCCGCCTACCCGGGTGAGCGCAAAGCGTCGACGCTCGACGACGCCGCCCCGACGGTGGTCGTCGACGCCGACTACCTCGAGCGAGCAGATGACTCCGATCCGGTCACAGCGACTTTCGAGACCGAACTCACCCCGGCCGACCCGGCCTATGTGATCTTCACCTCCGGGTCGACCGGAAAGCCCAAGGGTGTCACCGTGACTCACGGCAACGTCGTCGCGCTGATCGACGCCACGACGGAACTGTTCGATGTCGACGAGAACGACGTGTGGACGCTGTTCCACTCCTACGCCTTCGATTTCTCGGTGTGGGAACTGTGGGGTCCGCTCTCGACCGGCGCCCACCTCGTCGTGCCCGATCACGCCACCACGCGCTCACCCGCCGACTTCGCCACTCTCATCGGCGAGCGGGGCGTCACCGTGCTCAACCAGACGCCGTCGGCGTTCTTCGCCCTCGATGCCGCAGACCTCGCAGACACCGAGGACCGCGAGACCGCTGGGGCCGGATCGGCACTGGAGTCACTGCGCTACGTGATCTTCGGCGGCGAGGCGCTCGATCTGCCGCGCCTACGATCGTTCGTCCGGCGGTATCCGCGGACCACGTTGGTCAACATGTACGGCATCACCGAGATCACCGTCCACGCAACGTATCTGGTGCTCGATAAGCAAATCATCGATGCAGCGACGGGCAGTGATGTGGGTGCGTTGCTACCAGGTTTCACCGGCCACCTGCTCGACGGATACCTGCGCCGGGTACCCGTTGGCGCCGTCGGCGAGTTGTACCTCGCAGGCCCTCAGGTCGCAGCCGGCTACCTGCAGCGTCCGGCTTTACACGCGACGCGTTTCGTCGCCGACCCCTCGGGCACCGGTCAGGTGCTCTATCGCACCGGAGATCTGTTTCGTCAGACCAGGCAGGGTGCCCTGATCTATGTCGGTCGCGCGGATACGCAGGTCAAGATCCGTGGTTTCCGTATCGAACTCGGGGAGATCCGGGCCGCGCTCGCGGCTCTGCCCGGTGTGCGCGACGCCGCCGTCCTGACCCGGCCCGGCCCGAGCGACGCCGACAGAATCCTGGCCTATGCCGTCGGGGACAACGTCACTCCTGAATCCCTGCACGCTGCGCTGCGCGACGCCCTCCCCGAGCACGAGGTCCCGTCGGCCGTGCTGATCGTCGACTCGATCCCGTTGACCGTCAACGGAAAGACCGATGCCGCAGCACTTCCTGAGCCGGAGGTCGGCACCGCGGAGGGTCGTACACCGACGACCGAGATCGAGTCCGCGCTCGCCGACATCTTCGCCGACACCCTCGGACTCCCCGACCCGCCGAGCGTCGACGACGACTTCTTCGCTCTCGGCGGCGACAGCATCGTCTCGACGACCCTGGTCAATCGCGCACGGCGACGTGGTATCCGATTCACCCCGAGGGATGTCTTCACCCACCGCACCGTAGCCGGACTGGGTTCGGTCGCCGAGTGGATCGACGACACCACGCCTGCCGCTCCGTCGAACCGCGACGACGCATCGGCGACCGGGCCGACACCCATTCCGCTCCTGCCGATCGTCCAACGACTCCGTGAGATCGGTGGCGCCATCGACAGGTTCAATCAATCGCTCGTCGTCGACACCCCGGCGGAACTCGACGCCGATACTCTCCGCGCGATGGTCCGTGCACTGCTCGATTCCCATGAGGCGCTGCGGAGTTCGTTGCAGACCGTCGCAGGTGTGCTCTGGACCATGCAGAGTGCGCCCCCGGGTTCGGTCGACGTCGACGACGTCCTTCGGACCGTCACGCTCGACAGATCTGTCTTCGAAGACCCGGACGCGCTCGCCGCAGCGGTGTCGGCCGAATCCGCCGCGGCCGCAGGCAGATTGTCGCCCGCCACGGGACTGATGTTCGCCGCGACCTGGTTGACGACCGACTCGCCCGACGATCCGATCGCGGGACGACTGATATTGGTCATTCACCACCTCGCCGTCGACGGCGTCTCCCGGCGCATCCTGCTCGAGGATCTCCGTACCCTCTGGGAGACGGCAACCACAGGTGCTGAGCTGCAACCGATTCCGACTCCGACACCCCTGCACGCCTTCGCCGCCGCCGTGACCGAGCGAGCCGCCGATCCGGCACTGCTCGACGAGGCTGCCCATTGGGCGCAGGTGCTGGCACCGGGAGGCGAACTGGTGCCCGGTCGGCTCCCCACGTCGGGCACCGTCGCCGACCAGCGACGACACGTCGCCACGTTGTCTCCGGAAACCTCGGCGTCGCTCGTCTCCGATCTACCCACCCGCCGAGGTGTGGGGATCACGTCGCTGCTCCTCGGGGCGTTGCGTGTCGCCGCAACACGAGCTCTCGACACAGGGGACCTCATCGTCGACACCGAGCGTCATGGTCGCGATGCACACGAGTTCGGTATCGACGCGGATCTGTCACACACGGTGGGCTGGTTCACGACCGTCGCACCGATCCGGCTATCCGCCACCGACGACATCGGCGACGCGATCGCCGACGCCGAGAACGCGTGGACGGCAATGCCCTCTGCCGGAGCGGGATTCGGCATGCTGCGCTACCTCAACCCGCAGTTGTCGGGCGCGCTCGCCACCATGTCGCGTCCGTCGGTGCTGCTCAATTATCTCGGGCGGTTCACCGTCGGCGGGGGCTCGCCGTGGCAACCCTCGGCGGAATCGACAGCGCTCGCAGCAGATCCAGACCCCGGACTCGGCGTCGCGTACCCACTCGAGATCGACATCGTCTGTCGTGACGAGTCGTCGGGTCCCGTCGTCGCCGCAACGTTGCGCTACCTACCAGACCACCTCGACGACGCCGCTGTGCGTGAGCTCGCCAACGCACTATGTGCGGCGCTCGATTCGCTTGCGGCGCCTGCAGAATCCGGAGTCAATCAGTGACCTCGACACGCCCCGACGGCAACGCCCCGACAGACGCAGACACTCCTCTCCGCACACACGGCGACGCACACGATGTCACACTGCCTGTCCTCGCCGGCCAACGCGACATCTATCTGTCGATGCAGGCATCCGGCGACCCGGCCCTCTACGTCACCGGGCTCTACGTGGAGGTGGACGCACGAACCGACGTCGAACGACTCAGGGGGTCTGTCCTCGCGGTTCTCGAGAATGCCGAAGCGATGCGCGCCGTGTTCGTCGAAGAGGGCGGCGACGTGCGACAGCGAGTCCTGCCTACTGCCGACTTCGACGTCGACGTCCGCGAGATGCCTCTCCCCGATGCGTGCGAGTGGATGGCTTCGCAGCTCGCGCTGCCGATGGACGTCGAGCACGGACCACTCACCGAATGCACGATCCTGCGCACCGCCCGTACCGTCACCGACCCGGGGACCGCGCAGCCCGACCCGACACTGGTGTTTCTGAAGGTTCACCACCTCGTCTGCGACGGCATGGGGCTCGGCTTCTTCACCCAGGCGGTCCAGGAACACTACGACGCAACGAACGCATCTGGCGCATCGGAAGCTTCGGGGGCTTCGGATGGCTCCGGGGCATCCGACAACGCCCGGCCATCACGACCCAGGGATTGGCGACTACTCCCGGTAATCGACGCCGAGCGCGACTACCGTGAAGGCGCCGACTTCGCCACCGATGCCGACTACTGGTTGGCGCGGATGGGCGACCGACCGCAGCCGGTGCGACTCCTCGACGACGATGTGGTGCCCGGCCGCGGAATCATCGCGTCGCGTTTCGACATTCCCCTCGAAGTCCTCGACCCGTTGCGCGCGCTGGCGCGTGATGCCGGGGTTCGACCGACCGTCCTGCTCATCGCCGCAGTCGCGGCGTTTGCCCACGTGCGTACGGGCCGCACCGACCTGGTACTCGCACTGCCTGTGACCGGGCGTGTTGACCGTAGAGTGCGCACAACACCGTCGATGGTGACGAGCGTGCTGCCGCTGCGTGTCGACGCGAACCCGCGAGACAATCTCGCCGACCTCGCCGCTCGCACCGAACGCGCGGTATTCGCACTCCTCGCCCACAGTCGTTTTCGCGGTGAGGATCTCGGCCGTGCTCTCGCAGTGCAGGCCAGGGACTCGGGTACTCCGGCACCATCCGACGGCCCGTACCGCATGTTCGGTCTCGGCGTGAACGTCATGGCGAACACGTCGCGGCAGACCATTGGTGGCCAACCACTCTCGCTCCACGCCCTAGCGTCCGGGCCGGTGTCTGATGTCGAGATCCAGATCCAGCTGAGGCGTCGCGACAGGCCCGCCGAAGTCGTCGTGCGCACGGTCGCCGACGCCGCTGAGCAGGCGCACGGTATCGGCGAGGATTACGCCGCCTTCCTGCGGGCACTCGCCGCGGCTCCCTCCGCACGCCTCCGCACGTTCACCCCCCACGGGCACCTCGACGCTGCGATTCGAACGGTTCACACCGAAACGCACGGAGCTGCAGGCGCAGTATCGCTCACGCCTGCGTTGGCGCGACTTCGCGAAGGCCAGATCGACCTGGATACATTGCCGCCCCGCATTGTTCGCGCCTGGGCGTCGTCGACCGTGACTCCCGACGCCGTCCGCGAGATCGCCTCTGCACTTGTTGCGACCCATCCGGCGCTGCGTACCGCGGTGAATCGGCCAGCCCCGATCCTGTGGACCCTGACGACCGCATCCGCGCAGGACAGCTCCATTCCCGTCTCGATTGCCGACAGCGCGCCGGCCGAACCGCTCGGACGCGGCTTGACCTTCGTGCCTGCGACCGGCGAGTTGGTCGCCGCGTTCGACGCAGCACTCATCGATCCCACGTCTGCGGAGATCCTCCGTACCGATCTGCAGATCGCGCTCGACGACGCCGCGGCGGGTCGGCACATCGACGTCGATGCCCCCGACACCGAACTCAGCACTGTGGCAACGGGGTTGGCGGGGCGAGCGGCGGATGTCGGCGCGCTGGCGCATTATCTCGAAACGCTCGCGCCGGGAGCGACGCTACCGCGCATCGACGGCGCGTCCAGCACACCGCGGGCCGATCACACGACACGCACCTCTCGAGTCGACGTGGACGACCCGAACGTCGAACGTCCCAACCAGCACGGCCTCGTTGCGGCGCTGGCAGGCGCGGTCGCAGACGTCTTCGGTGCCGCCGCACCAACCGAGCTCCTGATCGACCTGGCCGTTGACCTGCGAGCCGTCGGCGGTGAACGCGTCGGCGCACGCACGGTGGGCCCGCTGCAGGCACTCGAACCGCGTCGCGTCGACCTGGCGAATCCCTCACTCCCCGACGGCTCGAACCCGACCCTCGGCAACGGGCCGGGTCTCGACGTGCTGCGCTATCTCTCACCACAGGTCGGCGCGGCGTTGACCGACGCCACCGCTGCGGGGCAGATCGTCGCACCCGACGTGCTGGTCGGCGACCACGGACTGCCGACCGCACACTCCGTCTCGATCCGGCTGTTGCGCAACGACTCTCCCGATCACACCGGCTGGTCGGTCATCGTCGACGTCGACGCGGAAGTCATCCCGCACGCCGACACCCTGGCGCACGCCATCACCGACCGAGTGATGGCAGACGCCGATCGACGTCTGGTGACACTCGACGACGCGACCGTCGAACGACTCACCCGCGAACACGGAACCATCGACGACATCTGGCCGCTGACACCCCTACAGGAGGGTTTGTTCTTCCAGTCGCAGGTCGACGCGTCCGACGACATCTACACCGCACAGTTCTGGCTCGACCTCGGCCACCGAATCGACGTCGAGGCGCTGCGGAGCGCCGCACGGGCGCTACTCGACGAGAATCCCGAATTGCGGGCCGCGTTCGTCGAGGTCGACGGCTCCCCTGTCCAGATCATCCGCAACGTGGTCGATCCCATCATCGCGGAGGTCGACCTCACGGCGGCGTCGGCCGACGTCGTCGACTTCGAGCTCGACGCGGTTCTCGACGCCGACCGCGTCCGCGAGATCCCGATCGGCACCGCACCACTCTGGCGCATCACGCTGATCCACCTGCCGAATGAGCACGACCGCATCGTCGTCAATCGTCGATTCCTGCTGTGGGACGGCTGGTCTGGCGGGCTCGTGGTGTCCCGGTTGCTCGCCCATCTCGAGGGCACCCCGGCCACGACTCCCGAAGCGTCGCTGCGCGACTACCTCGCCTGGATCGCTGACACGTCTGACGCCGACGCACTCGAGGCGTGGCAGGCACACCTCGACGGCTACACCGAGCCGGCGCTCGTCGCTCCGCGGGCGGTGGGATCGACGCCTCGCGCGCCGCGTCGGATCGAGGTCGATCTCGGTGTCGCCGCGTCGGAGTCACTCCGCGCCGACGCGAGAAGTGCTGGCGTCACACTCAACACCGTCATCTCGGCAACGTTGTCCCTCACGCTGTCTCGCGTCCTAGGAGTCACCGACGTCGCGTTCGGCTCGACCGTCGCGGGCCGCCCGACCGAGGTGCCCGGCCTCGACACCGTCATCGGACTGTTCCTGAACACCGTCCCCGTCCGAACGGTGTTGCATCCGCAGGAATCGGTGCGAGACTTCCTGCGCCGCAGTCAGGATGCCCGGGTGGCGCTGATGGCCTACGACCACATCGGGTTGGCCCGGTTGCAGCAGGAGACCGGGCATCCGGTGCTGTTCGACGTCCTCTACGTGTTGCAGAACTTCCGCACCGAAGAAGAGGAGCGCGAGCAGTCGGCGCTACACGATGTCATTGGCGAGGGCAGTCTCGACCACACCCACTACCCGCTGGCGCTCGTCGTGACTCCTGGCGCATCGATTCGATTCCGACTCGAGTATCGCGACGACCTGATCGAACATCGGTACGCCGACGGATTCGTGACACGATTCCGCCGCGCACTGGAGTCGATCGGTCGCGACCTCGACACCGCGGTTGCCTCCCTCGACCTCTCACTCGACTCGGACGTTGCGCTCGTCGGCCCACTCCATCGACTACCCGACACCACGGTGTCGGGATTGCTCGCCGAGCGCGCTGCGATGATCCCCGACGCCGACGCACTCATCTACGGCGACTCGCGTCTCACCTACGCCCAGCTCGACGGCGAGGTCGACCGTGTCGCGCAGGTGCTCGCAGAGCACGGCGTCGAAGCGGAAACTGTTGTTGCACTGGCGATCCCCCGGTCGATCGAGACCGTGGTCGCGCTCTTCGCGATCCTGCGGGCCGGCGGAGCATATCTCCCCCTCGAACTCGATCATCCCGACGGCAGGCTCCACGGCATCATCGATGACGCGGCGCCGTTGCTGATCCTGACCCACAGCTCGGTGGCGCACCGATTCGACACGGTCACCCTGCCGACGCTTACGGTCGACGACCTGCCAAACCCCACAACGCCGGAATGGGTTGCCCCCCACGTCGACCCGGATCAACCCGCCTACGTGATCTATACGTCGGGTTCGACGGGTAAACCCAAGGGTGTCATCACGCCCTACCGCGGCCTGACGAACATGCAGCTCAACCACCGCGAGAGGGTCTTCGAACCCGCGATCGCGCTCGCTCGTGAGGCCGGTGTCAGCGGTCGACTCCGCATCGCGCATACGGTCTCGTTCGCGTTCGACATGTCGTGGGAAGAACTGCTGTGGCTCGTCGAGGGCCACGAGGTCCACGTCGCCGACGAGCAACTCCGTGCCGATTCGACGGCGCTCGTCGCCTACTGCGAGACCCGCCGCATCGACGTCATCAACGTGACGCCCACATATGCCGCACAGTTGTTCGCCGACGGTCTCCTCGCAGGCGACCACGTGCCCGCGCTCGTCCTGCTCGGTGGCGAGGCCGTCTCCGAACCCGTGTGGACCGCACTTCGTCAGCACCCGCACACCCTCGGCTACAACCTCTACGGCCCGACCGAGTACACGATCAACACCCTCGGGGTTGGCACCGACGAAACACCGACATCGTCAGTCGGTACTCCAATCTGGAACACCACTGCGCACCTGCTCGACCCTTGGCTGCGGCCGGTGCCCGCCGGGGTGCCGGGCGAGTTGTACATCAGCGGCGCGGGACTGGCACGTGGATACCTCGGACGGCCCGATCTGACGGCCGAGCGGTTTGTCGCGGATCCGTTCTCCGACGGAGGCCGCCTGTATCGCACCGGAGACGCGATGAAGATCCGTCCCGACGGAAACCTCGACTTCCTCGGACGCACCGACGACCAGGTCAAGGTCCGCGGCTATCGGGTCGAGCTCGCCGAGATCGATGCCGCGGTGACCGCGCTGCCACAGATCGCGTCGTCGGCAGTCGTGGCGACCGCCGATCCGGCAGCACCCGATGTCAAACGTCTGGTGGCGTACGTGATTCCCACCGACGCGGGCTCGGAGCTCGACTATGCGCAATTGCGACGCGAGTTGAGCGCGAACCTCCCCGACTACATGGTCCCGACCCTGTTTGCCACAGTCACCGAGTTCCCGATGACCGTCAACGGCAAGCTCGACGTGAAGGCGCTGCCCGTCCCCGAGGTCGGCGGTACGCGACGCGCACCACGCACCGAGCTCGAAGGACGGCTCTGCGAGGTCTTCGCCGAGGTCCTCGGTCTCCCGGACACCGACGAGGGATGCGCGGTCGGTATCGACGACGACTTCTTCGCACTTGGCGGTCACTCCATGGCGGCGATGCGACTCGTCTCCACACTGCGCGCCGAACTCGGCGCCGAACTGGCCATCCGCGACCTCTTCGAGGCCAGGACTCCCGCCGACATCGCCGCGCGCACCGAACTGACCGGATCGACCACCGACATCGCGACCGGTATTCGGCCGGACCGCATCCCGCTCTCGCCGGCACAGGAACGACTCTGGGTGCTCTACGAGATGGATCCCGACGACATCTCGTATCACTACGGCCACGTCGTGCGCGTGCACGAATCCATCGACACCGACGCCCTATCGGGGGCGATGAGAGACGTACTCGCGCGCCACGAGAGCCTGCGCACCGTCTTCGAGACCACCGCGGACAGCGAGGTGTACCAACGTGTTCTCGATCCCGCAGAGGTCCCCGACGTGGTCGAGGTGCGCGCCGCCGGTGCCGATGTCACCGAGGTGACACGCGAGTTCCTCACGCGCGCTTTCGATCTGCGTACGACGCCGCCGATTCGCGTACAGGTGGCGCAGGTCAACGCACCCGACGAGTCGTCGACCGTTGCGGTCCTGACCATCGCGATGCATCACATCGCCACCGATGAATGGTCGGATCGACCACTGCTCACCGACCTCACCGCTGCCTACGCCGCACGGGCGACCGGTGCGGTACCCGAGTTCTCGCCACTGCCCGTGCAGTACGCCGATTACGCACTGTGGCAACGTGATCGGATCAGCGAGAGAGGGCAGGAGCAGCTCGATTTCTGGACCGACACACTAGCCGACCTCCCCGAGGAGCTCGCACTCCCCCGCGACCGCCCACGACGTCCCGGTCCGCCCGGCCCAGCGGCAACGGAGTCGACCGTCGTCGACGCCGACACCCGTTCGACTCTCGCGCGCATCGCCGCCGACCACGGAGCCAGCATGTTCATGGTCGCCCAGGCGGCCGTGGCCACACTGCTGTACCGGGTGGGCGCCGGAGCCGACATCCCGCTCGGCTCACCGGTGTCCGGCCGCAACGATCCCGCGCTCGACGACCTCGTCGGATTCTTCGTCGACACCCAGGTGTTGCGCACCGACGTCGGCGGCCACCCGCGTTTCGACGAACTCATCGATCGCGTCCGCGCAGTGGATCTCGCAGCATTCGACAACCAGGACATCCCCTTCCAGCAGATCGTCGAACACCTTGCACCGCGGCGTGTGCCCGGACGTAATCCGTTGTTCTGTGTCAGCGTCGGATATCTGCCGTTCGGCGCGATGCCCGATCGCTTCCTCGGAGTCCCGGCCACGTTCGAGCACCTGACGTCCGTGTCCGCCAAGTTCGACCTCGCGTTCACCGTCGTCGACAACACCGAGACCGGCGAACTGACGCTCGCACTCGAGTACGCGACCGCGATGTTCGACGCCGCAACCGCTCGGGACCTACTCGCACGCTTTGCCCGCATCCTGCGCGCCGTCAGTGCGACGCCCGAGATCGTCGTCGATCGGATCGGGCTTCTCAGCGCTGACGACGAGGCGTCCGCCCGCGACGCCGAGCGCGGTGCGCAGGCACTCGCCGATCACGACGACACGGTGACAGATCTCATCGACGACGCCACGCAGCAGCATTCGTCGCGAATAGCGTTGTCCGACACCGATGGTGGATCGGTCGACTACGCCCAGCTCGCCGCGGCGACCAGACGCTTGGCTGCCCGACTCGTCGACCTCGGCGTGCGACCCGGCGGCGTGGTTGCCGTCTTCGTGCCACGAAGCATGGCACAACTGGCGGCCCTACAGGGCGTACTGCGCGCGGGTGCGGCCTACCTTCCGATCGACACCGACACACCGGCCGACCGGGTCGCAACGATCCTCGACGACGCGCACCCCGCCGCCGTCATCGTCGGAAGCGGCAGCTCGACACTGGCCACAGTCAGTGGCCCCACGATCAGCGTCGACGACGGTCTCTTCGATGAGGACTCTGCGGACACTGCGACGGCGCTCACGAACGCTGCGTTGCCTCACGTACGTGCCGACGACGCAGCCTATGTGATCTACACGTCGGGTTCGACGGGCAGGCCGAAGGGCGTGGTGGTAAGCCACCGCAGCGTGGTGAACGTGCTGCGGTGGCGCGTGCAGACGATGCCCGGCGGCGGTATCGGACACGCCGACACCGTTCTCGCCAAGACGCCTGTCGGTTTCGATGGTGCTGTGTGGGAATTGTTGCTGCCCTTCATCGTCGGCGCGCGTGTTCTGGTCGCTGAGCCGGGCGCACAGCGCGACCCCCGCAGACTCGCCGACATCATCGGCGCCCACGGGGTCACGACGACGGTCTTCGTTCCGTCGCTGCTCGAGCTGTTCGTCCCCCACCTGCCGGGCCTCGACTCACTGCGTCACATGATCGTCGGCGGCGAGGCGTTACGGACCGAACTCGTCGACGACGTACTCGCCGCGGCACCGTCGCTCGCACTGATCAACGCCTATGGTCCGACCGAGACCACCGTCGTCGTCACCGATCACACCGCAGTTCCCCACGCGACCACCCGTACGGCACCGATCGGACGTCCGATCGCGGGCACCGATCTCCTCGTCCTCGACACGTCGCTGCAGCGTGTACCCGACGGCGCGGTAGGCGAACTATACGTGCGCGGAACACCGCTCGCCCGTGGGTATCTCGGCCGCCCGGCCCGCACCGCGGGCTCCTTCGTCGCGGACCCGACCGGTGACCTGCCGGGCGCACGCGTGTACCGGACGGGCGATCTGGTCCGCCGTCGAGAGGGCGTCCTCGAATACCTCGGCCGTATCGACAGCCAGGTGAAGGTACGCGGCAACCGCGTCGAACTCGGAGAGATCGAGGCGGCGCTGCGTTCGCTCCCACTGGTCGCCGACGCCGCGGTAGCCGTCGACTCCGATCGTGTCGTCGGCTGGATCGTCCCCGCTGGTGACTCGCCAGCCGGTGCATCGCAGAAAGGCTCCGTAGTCGAGTCCGCGACACGTCAACTCTCGACGCTGCTGCCGGACTACATGATCCCATCACCGCTGATGGTGCTCGACGCGTTTCCGCTGAATCAAACCGGCAAGCTCGACCGCCGTGCGCTACCGGCACCGACCGTCGACGGTGCGCAGGGAACCAGCCCGCGGACTGCACTGGAATCCGACCTCGCCGAGATCTTCTCGGCGGTGCTCGGGACCGACGTCGCCGATATCCACGCGAGCTTCTTCACCCTGGGCGGCCACTCGCTCGCCGCCATCAAGCTGGCCAACCTGATTCGCAGCTCACTCGGGTACGACGTAGGGGTCCGGACCGTCTTCGACGAACCGAGCATCGCTCAACTGGCCGAGTGGCTCGTCGCCAATGGGGATTCCGCGTCGGCACAATCGCATTCGGACACAACGAGTTTGCTTCGTCGTGCCGACGCCGACCCGGTGCTCTCCTTCGGCCAGGCCCAGATGCTGACGCTCGCGGGAGTTTCCGGTCCCACCAGCACCTACAACGTGCCGCTGCTATGGCGGCCGGGCGGACCCGAGGGGACAACTCCCATCGACCCCGACGTGCTGCGCGCAGCAGTCTGTGACGTCGTCGACCGCCACGAGATACTCCGAACGCGGTACCCGGACGACCGCCCCGACGTCCTCGTCGCTCCGGAGATTCCGATGCGTGTGGTCTCCGACATCGCCGAACTGCACGCAGACGCGGCACACGCCTTCGACCTCGCCACCGAGATACCGATTCGCGTGGCAACGACGGCCGAGTTCGCTGTGGTCACGATTCACCACATTGCCACCGACGAATGGTCGGCAGCACCGCTGCGTGCCGACCTCGACACCGCGTATCGTGCACGCGCACAACAGATTGCACCCGAGTGGGACGATCTCGCACTGCAGTACTCCGACTTCGCCGCATGGCAGCGGAATCTGCTCGCCGACGACCGAGGACGACGCGAACTGGACTTCTGGCGCCGCGCCCTCGACGGTTCGCCAGAGGAGCTGTCACTTCCCTACGACCGGGCCCGGCCTCCGCGTCCGTCGGGTCGTGGTGACGGAGTCCTCGTCGGCGTTCGCCCGGACACCGTCGTAGCTCTCAAGGAACTCGCCGCATCGACCGGAACGTCGATGTTCATGGTGTTCCAGGCGGCCGTGGCGGTTCTGCTGTCGCGACTGGGTGCAGGCACCGACATCCCGCTCGGATCGCCGGTCACCGTGCGCGACGACGCACGCCTCGACCAACTCGTCGGCTTCTTCCTGAACACGCTTGTGCTGCGCACCGACGTCTCGGGTGACCCGACGGTGGCCGAGCTACTCGCACGGATCCGCGCAGCCGACCTGTCGGCGTTCGAGAACAAGGACGTCCCGTTCGAGCAGGTCGTCGAAGCGGTGGCGCAGTCACGTTCGTCGGCGCTCAACCCGCTGTTCCAGACGATGGTGGTCTACGTCGACGGGCGACTGCCCGAGCCGTCAACCGACGGGACCACGGGAACCGACGGGAGCGCGGGCATGGCGTCTCCGCTCCCGACGACGGCGAAGTTCGATCTGTCGTTCGACTTCACCGAGGACGCCACCGGCGTGACGCCGCGGGTGGGTGGCGTGATCGAGTACAGCACCGACCTGTTCGACCGGGTCACCGTCGAATCGATGGCTCAGCGGCTCGTGATGATCCTTGACTTCATGGCGGCACAACGGGATCGACCCCTACGTGACCTCGACATCCGAATCACGACGGAACTGCGTGACCTCCATCGTCCTGCTGCTCCCGCGTCGACCTTCCCCGAGTTGTTCGACGCCGCGGTGGCCCGAGATCGATCTGCGCCTGCGCTTCGAGGCCATGACGGCACTCGTACGTTCGGCGAACTCGATCTGCGCGTCAAGACGATCGCGGCCAGGCTTGCGGCCGAGGGCATCGGTCCCGAGGACGTGGTCGTGGTCTCGCTGCCACGCGGTGTGGTCGCACTCGAAGCGATCTTCGGCGTACTCGTCGCGGGTGCCGCCTATCTCCCCATCGAGCCGGGCACACCGCCCGAGCGGGTTGCCGCGATGACCCGCGTCGCGGCGCCGCGACGCGTGATCGACAACCTCGCCGACCCGATTCTCGCTGCAACACAGGCCGATTCGGTGCCTGTGCTGGAGCGAGCCGCAACAGTGCTACCCGACCACCCCGCCTACGTGATCTTCACCTCCGGGTCCACGGGCACACCCAAGGGTGTCGTGGTGCCCCATCGCGGTCTTGCGAACCTCTTCGCGAGCCATCGGCGCATGCTCCATGAGCCCGCACGTCGCCGTGCCGGGCGTGATCGCCTGCGCGTCGGCCACGCGTGGTCACTGGCCTTCGACGCCTCGTGGCAACCACAACTGTGGCTGCTCGACGGCCACGAGGTGAGCATCGTCGACGCCGATACCCAGCACGACGCGCAAGCGCTCGCCGCACAGTTGCGTGCCGAAAACTGGGACTTCCTCGAGCTGACACCATCACACCTGCGTCAACTCGGCGGTGCCGAAGAATCCATGTGCGCCATCGGTTTCGGTGGCGAAGCGGTTCCGGACGCACAGTGGCAGCGCTATCGCGAACTCACCGGCACCGACGCCTACAACCTGTACGGACCCACCGAGGCGACGGTCGACGCTCTCGTCGCACGCGCGGCCGACGCCGAGCATCCGGTGGTCGGCCGTCCCGTCGACGGGGCGCGAGCCTACGTCCTCGACGCGGCACTCATGCCGGTTCCCGACGGTGTCGACGGTGAGTTGTACCTCGCCGGAGCGGGATTGGCACGCGGCTACCTCGGTCGCGGTGACCTCACGGCTGAGCGTTTCGTCGCCGATCCGTTCGAGGCCGACGGGTCGCGGATGTATCGCACGGGCGACACGGTTCGCTGGACGCGCGAAGGCCAACTCGACTTCCGCGGCCGAGCCGACGACCAGGTGAAGATCCGCGGCTTCCGCGTCGAACTCGGTGATGTCGAGTCGGCGCTGACGTCGATGCCAGGTGTGACGACGGCGCTCGTCGTCGCGCGGGCAGGCAGACTCGTCGGCTATGTCGTGGCTGATCACCATGCAGGCGAGAAGCAGCCTCCGGTGGAACCCGCAGCCCTGCGTGCTGCCGTACGGGCGTTACTACCCGACTACATGGTTCCCGCGACCGTTGTCGTCATCGACGCGCTGCCCACCCTGCCGAACGGCAAGATCAATCGTCGCGCTCTGCCGGAGACAACTTTCGACCACGAGGTGCGTGCCCCGGAGACAGACGTGCAGCGGCGAGTGTGTCACGCCGTGGCCGACGTGCTGGAATTGCCGGCCGCCCAGGTGGGACTCGACGACGACTTCGCCGAGCTCGGTGGCGACAGCATCGTGGCAATGCAACTCGTCGCCCGGTTGCGCGCCGAGGGCTTCACACTCAGTCCTCGTGACGTGATGGTCAACCGCACCATCGTCGGACTCGCAGACACGGTCGAACGTGCCGGGGCCACAACGGAACTCCCCCGAGTGGCCGCTGGCGTTGTGCCTGCCACACCGATCGTCGGCTGGCTCGACGACCTCACGAGCGGTAACGCCGAGCACATCGGTGGCTTCCACCAGTCGGCGCTGCTCACGGTTCCCGCGGGTCTCGACGTCGACGCACTCACGCGGTCGCTGAGCATTCTCGTGTCCCGCCACCACATGTTGCGAGCACGGCTCGTCGACACCGCGTCGCCGTGGCACTTCGAGATCCGCGAGGACACAACCGAATCCGGCGTCGTTCCCGAAGTGCTCGTCGTCGACGGCAGTGACGCAGACATGACCGAACTCGCACGCACTGTGCGCTCTCGCCTGGATCCCGTGGCAGGACGCATGATCGCGGCAGCGTGGAGCGATCGGGGCAATGAACCGGGCCGTCTGCTGGTGGCCATCCATCACCTCGTCGTCGACGGTGTGTCGTGGCGCGTGCTCGTCCCGGAACTGATTGCCGCGTACACGCAGCTGACCGCAGGTGTTGCACCGGAAGACATCTCGCTAGCACACGTATCGACCGACTTCGGTGTGTGGGCACGCGAGTTGGCGGCCCTGGACCGCAGCGGTGAGGCCGACCTCTGGCATCAGATCACCGCTGATCTAGATCCGCTGGCCGTCTTCTCGCGTCCCCTCGATCCCACTCGCGACCGTCAGGGCACCGTGCTCCGACACCGCGTCGAGGTCGACACCGACATCGCGCGGGAGGTCCTCGGTCCGGTTGGCGCGCGGCTGGGTGTCGGCGTCGACGAGGTGCTGTTGGGCGCCTTCGGCGCGGCGATCAGCACCCCGACGCTCGTCGACTCCGAGGGACACGGCCGCGTCGAACATCTGGTTCCCGGTGCCGATCTCACCGGCACCGTCGGGTGGTTCACGGCGGTCCATCCGATCCGGGTCGGCGGTACCGACGACGCGGCGACACAGGCGAGGAGCCTCGCGGCGCAACGGGCGACGATCCCGGATGGTGGCGTGGGGTACGGTCTGCTCAGGTACGGTTCTGCGGGTGGAGACGGAACCACCACTCGGGCGGTCACCGACCTGCCGAGTGCGGCCATCGAGTTCAATTATGTTGGCCGATACCGCGATTTCGCCTTCGACGGGTGGTCGATGGCGCCCGAGTCGGTCGACATCGGACCCGACGACGAGATGCCGGCAGGCTACGGACTCATCGTCGACGTCGCGACGGTCGACGGTCCTGACGGGCCACGACTGTCGGCAACCTGGAGCTATCAGCCCGGAATGATCGACGCGCATGCCATTGCGCGTCTGGCAGATCGATGGCTGGCTGCCCTCGCCGAATTGGCGACCATGAGTACTGCCGAGTTGGCGAACATGAATACTGCCGAATCGGCAAGCGTGAACAGCGGCGAGACGGAAGGTGGTCGATGAGCGGCAAGGTACGTGGGGTACTGATCGATATCAGTCCCCTGCGCGAGAGTGCGGCCTTCCGCCGCATCTTCTGCGCCCGACTCATCTCGATCATCGGCATCGGACTCCTCATGGTGTCGGTGCCGATCCAGATGTACGACCTCACCCGGTCGTCGGCACAGGTCGGCGCGGTGACTGCCGTCACGGGCGTCACGACGTTCGTCGGCATGCTGGTCGGCGGTGTTCTCGCCGACCGGTTCGATCGCAAGAAACTCATTCTTCTCGGACGCACGGGCGCGGCACTGAGCTTCGCGGGCCTCGCACTGAACGCCTTCGGTGTGTTCGGCGCGACGTCGGTGGTGGCTCTCTACGTTCTTGCGGGCGTCGACGGGTTGATCGGCTCCCTCTCGACTTCGGCGCTGATGGCTGCGGTGCCGACGCTGATCCCACGAGACAAACTCGTGGCCGTCGGCGCACTCAGTTCACTGACCGTGCGGGTCGGGACCGCGATCTCGCCTGCCATCGCCGGATTGATCATCGCGGCTGCCGGAGTCGAGTGGGCCTACACCATCGCTGCGATCCTGGCGACGCTGACCGTGCTGATCCTGCTGGGCCTCCCGTCGATGCCACCGACCGCTGCAACCCTTGGCGCGGAGTCGGAGTCGGCTTCCGGAGGAGCTCAGGTCAACGCCGCGGACGCGGCGCACAGCGAGTCGCCGCAATCGCTCCTCGAATTCTTCACCTCGCAACGCGTCGTGCTCGGCGTGATGATCGTCGGCGTCCTGGCGATGTTGGGCGCCGGCCTCGTCGCACTCCTTCCCGCGCTGGTGGCGCAGCGGTTCGGCGGCGACGCGAGAGCCACAGGTCTGCTGTATGCGGCCGTCGCGTGCGGCGCGATGCTCGGTGCGCTCACCAGCGGATGGTTGGCAGGCGTGCGGCGTCCCGGTGTCGTGTTGCTCGGCGCACTCGCCGGCGCGTCGCTCGTCCAGGTCTTCTTCGGATTCGCACCGGTGGCCTGGCTCGCGATTGTCCTGCTTTGCATCGTCGGATATCTCGAGGCGACGCAGGAGGTGCTTCGGTACTCCCTCATCCAGCACCACACTCCCGGTCCGCTGTTGGGACGTGTGAACGGCATCTGGATGGCCCAGGAGGTCGGCGGCGTGACGATCGGTGCGCTCGTTGCAGGCGTCTTCGGCACGATCTGGACCGCATCGGATGCCATCGTCTACTACGGGCTCGCGCTGCTCGTCCTGTCGATCATCGCGGCCTTCGTGCTGCGGGCGGTCGTTGCGGTGCGTAACGACCACCCGGTGGAGAGCACGCTGTCCTGAGCGGCCTGAGCGCGGTCAGAAGGCTCAGCCCGCGAGGACCTCGCGGAGCTTCTTGCGGCTCACCTTGCCGACGCCGGTCTCGGGGAACTCGTCGATGATCTTGACGACGTCGGGGAGCTTCCACTCGGCGAGGCCGTTCTCGCGGACAAAGCGTCGGATACCAGCGAGATTCGGCGGATTGTCCGCGTCGTCGGGGATGAGATAGGCACAGGTGCGCTCACCGAGGTAGGGGTCGGCCACCGCCACCACGATGGCGTCGCGCACCGCAGGGTGTGTCAGCAACTGTTCTTCGAGTTGCTCGGCGGACACCTTCTCGCCGCCGCGGTTGACACGATCGCCTCCACGACCGCGCACCACGACGTTGCCGTCTGCCGTCAGCTCGACGACGTCGCCCGTGCGGTACCACCCGTCGGACGCGAACGACGACGCACTCGCGTCCTGCCAATACGAACGAATCGTGTACGGCCCCTGCGTCTCCAGAAAGCCCGGGCCGGCACCGGCGTCGACGCCGTCCTCGTCGACGAGCCTGATCTGGTCGTCGGCCGACATCGGACGGCCCTGCGTCGTGGTGATCACGTCGATCGGATCGTCGAGTCGCGTGTAGCAGACCAGCCCCTCAGCCATGCCGAACACCTGCTGCAATCGCACCCCGAGCGCCGGGCCGATGCGGCGTGCGAGTTCGTCAGGGCAGCGCGCTCCTCCGACCTGGATGACGTCGAGCGATGAGAGGTCGAAAGACGTTCCGGCCTCGGCGGTTTCGGTCCACAGCCGCGCGAGGGGGGGCACGAGGCCGGTCATCGTCACGCCCTCGCGTGCCACCATCTCCCATGCGACGGACGGCGCGGGCGACGCGGTGAGCGCGATTGTTCCGCCAGCACACATCGCGCCGAGAATGCCTGGCGAACTCATCGGGAAGTTGTGTGCGACGGGCAGCGTGGCGAGGTAGACGGTGTCGACGGTGACTCCGCAGAGTTCGTTGCTGCGACGCACGCTGTAGAGGTAGTCGTCATGTGTGCGCGGAATCAGCTTGGGGATGCCCGTGCTTCCACCCGAGAGCTGTAGGAAGGCCAGCTCGGCGGGGTCCGCGCGGTCGTGCTCGATCGGTTCCGAAGACAACGCGTCGAGGTCGTCGGCGTCGATCCACCGGGTGACCGAATCAACTTGTGCCGCAATGGTGTCGGCGAGTCCGCGATAGTCGAACCCCGAGTCCTCGCGTGGCGAGATGATCGTGGTGGCGCCCGCCGCGCGCGCGATACCCACGAGTTCGCCCGCTCGATGAGCGGGAAGGGTGAAGACCGGAATCGCGCCGAGTCGGAACAGCGCAAAAACGGCTTCGACATAGCAGACCCGGTTCGGGATCTGCGCCAGTACACGCTCATCGGGCGCGATACCGACTTCGACCATGCCCGCCGCGATCCGGCCGACGCGATCGTCCAGCTCCGCGTAACTGAGTCTTCGGTGGATGTCGACGACAGCGGTGCGGTCGGCGGACGCCGGGTCGGTGGCGCGAGAGCGCAGGACGTCGTCGAACGTCTCCCCCACCCACAGTCCGTCGGCTCGATACTTCGCTTCCAGTTCCGGGGGCCATGGAGACACGAGCATAAAGGTGAGGCTACCCTAATGGCGTGGCTATCCCGACGATCACCCCGTACCAGATTCCCGACGGACCGTTCCCGCAGCGCGTCGACTGGAAGTTGGAACCCTCGCGTGCCGCACTGCTGATCCACGACATGCAGAACTACTTCATCGACGCCTACGACGCGCAGGCCGAACCGATGGCGACCGCGCTCCCGAACATGGTTGCCATCCGCGCAGCCGCCACCGCCGCGGGCATACCGGTCGTCTACACGGCCCAGCCCGGCGATCAGCATCCCTCACGTCGAGGAATCCTGGCCGATTTCTGGGGCCGTGGACTCGATTCGGGCCGCGACGAGAACATCATCCCCGCACTGGCGCCGCGCAGCGGCGACATCACCGTCACCAAGTGGCGGTACTCGGGTTTCCAGCGCACCGATCTGCGACACCTGCTGGCACGCCACGGACGTGATCAGCTCATCGTGATCGGCGTCTACGCCCACATGGGCTGCATGATCAGCGCGACGGAGGCGTTCATGATGGACGTCGAACCGTTCTTCGTTGCCGACGCCGTTGCCGACTTCACCCGCGACGAACACACGATGGCGTGCGAGTACGTCGGCAAGCGTGCGGGCCGGGTCCTCACCACCCACGACGTTGTCGACGCGCTGCGCCGGGGCGCGTCGGACGCGGACACTCCCGCGCGCGGGGCGCGCAGCCATGCCTGATTCTGCGCTGCCTGATCCTGCCCTGCCTGATCCTGTGTTGCTTCAACCTGGGTCGCTCGCGGGAACACGTGCGGTTGTCACCGGCGCCGCGGGGGGTATCGGGGCAGCCGTCACCGCGTTGCTGCGCGCACACGGATCCTCCGTCGACGCGTGGGATCTGGTGCACGACAGCGGTATCCGTCGTGTCGATGTGACGGATCGGCAGGCGGTCGGTGAAGCGTGGAGGGCGGCGACGCAGACGGGCCCCGTCGATATCGTCATCTCGGCCGCCGGAGTGATGTCCGACGACTGGGATACCTGCATGGCCGTGAACGCGGGTGGGGTGCGCAATCTGCTCGACGTCTCACTCGACGACCTCACCGCGCGACGGAGCGGATCCGTCGTGGTCGTCTCGAGCAACGCGGGAGCCACCCCGCGATCGGGCCTGGCCGCGTACGGCGCATCCAAAGCCGCCGCGACGTCGTACGCACGCAGTCTCGGACTTCGGGTCGCGCCGTACGGTGTCCGCGTCAACATCGTCTCCCCCGGTTCCACCGACACGCCGATGCTGCGGGGAATGTGGACCGACGACGCTGACCGCGACCGGGTACTCGCCGGAGAACCAGATGCCTATCGACTCGGAATACCGTTGGGACGCATAGCAAGTCCCGAAGATGTTGCATCGACGGTGGTATTCCTCGCGTCGAACGCCGCACGCCACATCACCATGCACGACCTTCGCGTCGACGGAGGTGCGACGTTGGACATGTGATGTGCGATGTACCGTCCGAAACTGACATACCCGACACAGACGATTGGATTGAAGTGAAGAAAACGCGCGCGACGCGGGCACTCGCGGTTCTGCTGACAGCAGGACTCATCGGTTTCCTGGCCGCATGCTCGTCCTCGGAGGACGACGCATCGTCGTCGTCATCGGAATCGTTCGCCCCCGTGACGATCGACCACGAGTTCGGCAGCACCACGATCGACAAGAAGCCGACCAAGGTGGTCAGCCTGATCACCGACTGGACCGACACCCTTGCGGCGCTGGATATCCCGATCACCGCTGAGTTCGTTCCGCAGGGCACCCCGAGCTTCGAGTGGACGCCCAAGCACGACTCCGAGGTGATCCAGGTTGCAGACATCTCGCAGGTCAGCGTCGGCGAGATCGCCAAGTACCAACCGGATCTGATCCTGGCAGGCTATGTCGGCGACAAGAGCCGCTACGACAAGCTGGCTGAGATCGCACCGACGATCCCCGTCCTGACCAAGGGCGCGACGGTCGATACGTGGGAGAAGATCGCCACCACCACCGGGCAGATCTTCGGCAAGCAGCAGCAGGCAACCGAACTCGTCGACTCGACGAACAAGAAGATCTCCGACTTCAAGGCGAAGTACCCCGCGGCCGTCGGCAAGACGTTCACCTTCGCACAGGTCGGTCCGACCGGCCAGGTCGGTGCGATCAACACCACCGACGATGCCGCCGCAGGTCTGATCGCCCAGCTCGGTTTCACCCTGAACCCGAAGGTCGCAGCGGAGCACAAGGAGGGTTCGACGCGCTCGCTCATCTCTGCCGAGCGAATCGACCTGCTCGACTCGGATCTGCTCGTTGTCTACACCCCGGGCGGCGATCCCGCTGTCGCAGAGCGTGTTCCGGGTTGGTCGTCGCTGCCCGCGGTCCAGAAGGGCACCGTGGTGTTCCTCGACGACAAGACGCAGCCCGCATTCAGCGTGCCCAGCGCACCGTCGGTCGGATTCGTGATCAACACCCTCGATCCCGTGGCCGCCAAGTTCTGAGGCCTGCGCCGGGGAGAGAAACCCACCACAAAGACTGCGTCCCGCTCA
>NZ_DLSO01000062.1:0-24762 GCF_002500165.1 Gordonia sp. UBA7860
GCCGATCGGTGGATCGAGGCTAAGTCACAGCAGGACGAACAGGGGATTCATGCAGGAACTGCTCGGTCGGATCTCGGCGCTCGACCCGAGCGCCAGCCTCGGCATCCGCGTCATCGCCTGCTTCGACGAGCTCATCGTCGGACAGGTCAACGTGCACGGGCTCCTCGCTGCCGCTGCCGCGTTGGCGGGCTGCCCGGCAGGACTCGACCACGCAGGTGAGATCACGCGGGTGTCCTCGATGGGCGAGACACTCGGGCGGAATACTCCCCCTGCCATCTCCTCCGAGTGGATCTCCGACGAACTGACCGTGTGGATCGAGCGCGAGGGGCAGACGCAACCGAACGACGCGATCATCCTCGAACGACTCGCCCTCGCGGTCCGAATCCGGTTCACCGACCACGGCACCGGCGCGGCGACCAGGGACATGCATGCCGTGCTCGACGACCAGGTCGACCAACAGCGACGTCGTGAAGCCGCTGCGCGCCTTGGATTGTCTGCAGGGACGCGCTATCGCGTGGTCGCGGCTCCCCTCTTCGCACAGTGGGCACATCCCGTACCGTGGCCCAGCGATGTGATGACGACCCCGCACGGCACGCTGCACGTGCTCATCGCACCCGCGTCGACCACCGACGCACCGGCAACGCCCAGCGGGATCGGCGGGGCCGCACAGATCGACGACCTGCCCTGCTCGCTGCGCACCGCCACCATCGCGCTCCGGCTGACCCGCGCACCCGCGCAGGGATCGATCTGTGCCGACGAGTTCGGAGGTCTGATCGACATACTCGCCGACGTCCGCAGCGAATCGTCGAATCCCGATGTCGCAGCACTGGATTCACTCATGAGAGAGGTCCCCTGGACGTCGGAGACGGTCGACGCCGTGGTGGCCTCCGCGACGGTCCGCCAGGCCTCCCGCACGCTGGGAATACATCACTCCACGATGCAATCGCGCCTGGAGACCATGCGCTCGGCCCTGGGCTTCGAACCGATCGACGGATATGGACGGACCCGGCTCGGCCTCGCCTACCTGCTGTGCAGACTTCGTCGCTCGCGGGTGCTCGACCTACCCGCACCCGGCGCAGCATCCCCGCGCATAGGGTGAACACATGCGAAGCCTGTACCCGCCCATCGAGCCGTACGCCTCAGGACATCTCGCCGTCGATGACGGCCAGGAAATCTACTGGGAGACCTCAGGCAACCCCGACGGCAAGCCTGCGGTGTTCGTCCACGGCGGCCCCGGCGGAGGCACCGGCCCCGACCAACGACGCTTCTTCGACCCCGCGCGCTACCGAATCGTCCTGTTCGACCAACGCGGATGCGGAAAGTCGCGCCCCCACATCGCCGACGGCGCCGACCTCTCGGTGAACACCACACCCAAGTTGATCTCCGACATGGAGTCGCTGCGCACGCACCTCGACATCGAGCGCTGGCAGGTCTTCGGCGGCTCGTGGGGTTCGACGCTCGGGCTCGCCTACGCGCAGGCGCACCCCGACCGCGTCACCGAGTTGGTGCTCCGCGGGATCTTCCTGCTGCGTCGCAGCGAAATCGACTGGTACTACAACGGCGGTGCGGCGCACATCTACCCCGACGTGTGGGAGTCCTATCTCGCGCCGATACCAGAGAACGAACGCGACGGCGACCTTGTCGCCGCCTATCACCGACTACTCACCTCCGACGACACCGACGTCGCGGTCGCCGCCGCACGGGCCTGGACCGGCTGGGAGCAGGCGACGAGCTACCTCATCCCCAAGCCCGAGGAGGCAGCGGCGTCGAAGGAAGACGTGGGATCGCGGTTCGACCTCGCATTCGCCTCGATCGAGAACCACTACTTCGTTCATCACGGCTTCCTCGAGGATGGCCAGCTACTCCGCGACATCGACCGCATCGCACACATCCCCGCGGTGATCGTGCAGGGCCGATACGACGTCGTATGCCCGATGCGCAGCGCCTGGGATCTGCACCGCGCATGGCCGTCGGCGACGCTGCACGTCGTCGCCGATGCCGGCCATGCGTCCTTCGAACCGGGCATCGCACATCATCTCGTCGAAGCAACCGATGTCTTCGCCGATCGCTGACTCGCTCGCCTAGACTCAATTCAGCCATTACCGACAGGAGGACGAGTTGGCCGCAAGCGAGCAGGTCGAGGTGGAGCTCAAATTCGATGTCGATCCGGGCATCACGCCGCCCGACCTTCGCGTCCTCCCGGGCGTGGTGGCGGCCGCGGAGCCGGAGACATTCACCCTCGACGCAACGTATTTCGACACGGAGAACCTCGACCTCGCGTCGAACCGAATCACCATGCGGCGCAGGCGCGGTGGACACGACGAGGGATGGCACCTCAAGCGCCCCGGCGATGTCCCGGGCGCCCGACGCGAACTGCAGGTGACTTTCGACGAGTCGCCTGCCGACGGCGACATCCCCGACGCACTCGTCGACCCGGTACTCGTTTACACCCGGCACCGGCCGCTGCTGCCGGTGGCGGCGATCTCGACGGTCCGCACGATCACGACTCTGCTGGGAACCGACGGCGTGAAGCTCGCCGAGTTCGCCGACGACCGCGTGACCGCGCAGTCGCTGCTGCCGGGCGGGTCGTCACAGCAATGGTCCGAGTGGGAGTTCGAACTGCTCGAGGGCGGCACCCCGAAACTACTGAAGGCCGCACACAAACTGCTTCGTGGCGCCGGTGGTCAGGAACCGTCGAGTGCGTCGAAACTCGCGCGGGCCATCGGCTCGACGCCCGCGGTGACACCGCCTCCCACGTTGGGGCGCCACCCATCGGCGCTCGAATTGGTGATCGCCGACGTCACGCGGCACCGTAATTCGCTCATCGCCTGGGATCCGCTGGTTCGCGAGGACGCCGACGACGCGGTGCACCAGATGCGCGTGACCGCACGCCGCATGCGAAGTGTGTTCTCCGGTTTTCCCACAGTGCTCGACGCCGCCCGCACCGAACACATCGCGGGTGAACTGAAACTGCTCGCGCGCATCCTCGGCGACGCACGCGATTCCGAAGTGCAACTGGAGATCGACAGCACTCTGCTGCGCGATGAAGTGGCATCGGAGACGCTGGTGAACGCGTTGGCGGGCACGGAATCCGCGGCGCACGATCGCGCCGTCGCCGCGACCCACGCGGCGATGAACTCGCAGCGCTACTTCCGACTGCTCGACGCCATCGACGAATTGATCGCCGATCCGCCGGCCGGACCGGATGCCGATCTGCCTGCGACGACCGCCGTCGACAAGGCGATCAGCAAGAGCCGCAAGCACATTCGGAAGGCGCAACGCGATCTCGCGGAGTTGCCCGAAGGATCGCACGAGTGGTCGGAGCAACTGCACACGATCCGCAAACGCGCAAAACGACTGCGCTACAGCACCGATGCCGCCGAACCGCTGCAGAAGAAGAAGTACAAGCAGATCTCGAAGACGGCGAAGGACCTCCAGTCGGCGCTCGGCGACTACAACGACTCGCGTATCAATCGCGCACGGCTGGCCGAGCTGGCGGCGTCGGGCGAGTTGTCGGGCATGGATCTGTTCGTGCTCGGTCGGATCGACGCCCGTGAACAGGCCAACGGCGAGCAGGCGATTGCCGCATACCGCAAGGCCGCCAAGGACCTCTGAGCCGAAGGCGTTCCCGGACTGCTGACGCCGACGTGGGTCGCTTGGTGTTGTTGGCTATGCGTTCGATGGCGCGAAGCTGACTTTGCGCGACGTCGGATCGGCCGCGGTGAGGGTGACGTCGATACGCGAGGCCGGGGTCGGAGTGCCGTCGCATTCGGCCAGGATCGGCGGTTGTGCAATGAAGATCTTCGCTCGCTTCTTCGCTGTCGCTCCGGTCTTCGCTGTCGCCCCGGTCTTCGCTGTCGCCCCGGTCTTCGCTGTCGCCCCGGTCTTCGCTGTCGCCCCGGACAGGACCACGGCGTCGAAGCGCTCGCCGACACGGTCGGCGAGTATCACCGACTCGGCGAGGTCGGTACTCTCCCGGTCGGCAGACGACCCGAGCGAGTCGGCCGAGCGCAGGATGCCCGGCAGCGTCGGCAACGCACGTAACACCCAGTCGGGCACCGGGTTTCCCGATGTCACGGCTAAGCACACCTCGGTGGCGAATCGATCGCCGAGCCGTCGCAGTGGCGCGGTCACGTGTGCATAGACACCGCCGACCGCCGAGTGCACCATCTCGTCGCGCGTTGCAGGGCCCGTGTCTGCCTCGCCGGTCTGCACGCCGAGCGGGAGGTACCCCGCGCCGCGCATCAGCGAACTCGCCTGCGACATCAGGGCGAGGGTCGACGGCTCGTCGACCGGCAGTGCTGCGAGGAATTGTCCGGGGGTCGCGTCGCCGGGCCACGCGACGTCGAGAGCATCGGCGGTCGCTCTGAGCTTGTCGACGGCGTCAGCAGGTGCCGGTGGAAGGGTGCGCAGCAGACCGACCCCCGCGTCCGCCATGATCTTTCCCGCACAGGTGCCGGTGAGAAGCGACAACTGCGAGTTCCACATATCGGCGGGCGTGCGAGCCGCGAGGGCGAGCACCCATCCGTCGTCGACGCGGGTCACCTCCTGGTCGGGAAGGTCGAGTTCGATTGCTCCGCGCGCCAACGCAACTCGACGTCGGAGCTCACCGAACGCGGGCAGCGCGCTGATCGACGGGTGCAGGGTGCGTGCGGCCGCGGCCGCGGTCACTCCCGCATAGTCGAGTCGTGCGACCGATTCCACGAGCGCACGCTCGAGGTGCACTCCGGTCACGTCGCCGTCCGGTGCAACGCGGATCGTCCACAGCACCGCGGGCCGCGTCACGCCGGGGAGCAGCGATCCCGATCCCTCCGACAGCACCCTCGGATGCAACGGCACCGAGCCGTCGGGGAAGTAGATCGTCGCGCCTCGACGTCGACTCTCGGCGTCGAGTGCGTGCTCGGGCCGAATGAGCGCGGCGACGTCGGCTATCGCGTAGTGGACCTCGAAACCGTCTGCGTCGAAAGACATTGCGACCGCCTGATCGAGGTCCATCGACCCCGGCGGGTCGATCGTGACCAGCGGGATGTCGCGGCGGTCTATTCGCTCGGCGGCGTGTGCATCGACCGCGTGCTCCGCCTCGTCGAGCGCGGCTTCGCCGTAGTCCTCGCAGATCCCCAGCTCGGTGCGGATCGACTCGAAGTCGATGTCGGGGGCGGAGAATCTGCGCTGCACTCTTTCGACACTATCGCCGACTGGGCGCCTCAGAGTGCCGACTGGGCGCAGCAGAATGTCGACTGTGCGCTCCCCGCTGCTCCACCGGGCGTGCTGGATGCCCGTGTCAGCGGGATAAGCTGTACGGGCGAACGAGTCGGCCGGGCGGCCGCGGCGAGCGGAACGGCCAGGTCACTGGCAATGCCGCGCGCCGAGGAAAGTCCGGACTCCGCAGAGCAGGGTGGTTGTCAACGGCAACCCGGGGTGACCCGCGGGACAGTGCCACAGAGAACAGACCGCCGACCGCGAGGTCGGTAAGGGTGAAACGGTGCGGTAAGAGCGCACCAGCGACGCGGGTGACCGCGCCGGCTTGGTAAACCCCACCCGGAGCAAGGCCGAAGCACGGACCAACAGGTGCGTGTGCACGGATGATCGAGGGCTGCTCGCCCGAGTCCGTGGGTTGGCTGCTTGAGGCACCCGGCGACGGTGTGTCCAGATGGATGGTCGCCGCCGACTTCGTGTCGGCACAGGATCCGGCTTACACGCCGACTCGTTCGCCCTCGGTCCGGGATATACCCACTCGGCACGACACGACGCCCAGTCGGCGGTATGTGACGCCCAGTCGGCAGGGTCAGTTCAAGTGGGCGGTCTCGTTGACCGAGCGCACCACCGAGCCGCCGTCCGGGTAGAACTCGGTCACCGACACCGACGCGAGGTCGAGGTGGAGGTGGAACAGCAGCTCCGGTCCGACTGTCAGCGCATGTTGGAGCAGCGTCTTGATCGGTGTCACGTGCGACACCACCACCACGGTCCGCCCCGAATACTTCTGGACCAGTTGGTCTTTCGCCGCGATCACCCGCTCAGCAACCTGCGCGAAGCTCTCGCCGTCGGGTGCCGGGGCGGTGTAGTCGCCGAGCCAGCGGGCGTGTACCTGCGGGTCGCGGGCCGCGGCCTCGGAGAACGTCAGCCCTTCCCAGCCACCGAAGTCGTTCTCGATGAAGCCTGCATCCTCGATCACCTCGCCGCCGATCCGGTCGACGACGGCCTGCGCAGTCTGGCATGCGCGGTCGAGTGGCGAGCTGACCACGGCAGCGACGTCGGCCTCAGCGGCGATGCGCGACGCCGCGGCGAGTGCCTGCTGTTCCCCCAGCTCGGTCAGCCGGGGGTTGCCCCGGCCCGAATAGCGTCGTTCGATCGACAGCGGCGTCTGGCCGTGTCGCAGCAACACCAGGCGCGTCGGTTCTGCACGCTGCCCCTGCCACGACGGCGTGGCCGCCGAACCGGAGCTCACGGTTGCGCCTACAGACCGGACTCGTTGGTACGGACGAGAACTGCGCCGCATTCCTCGCACCGGACCACGTCGTCTGCGAGGGCAGCGGCGATCGAGGCGAGGGTTCCGCGGTCGAGCTCCATCCGGCACGCTCCGCAGCGTCGCGCCCGCAGCAGTCCCGCACCGATCTTGCCCGCGGCGCGCTGCCGGTCGTAGATCGCCAGGAGGTCCGCGGGAATGTCACCGGCGATCGCCTCGCGGCGTGTGATCGCGACCTCGCGATCAGCGTCGACAGCAGCCTTCGCCTCGTCGCGTCGCTTCTCGGCGTCCGCGAGCTGGGTCTGCAGATGTTCGACGGTCGCCGAGGCGCGCTGCCGTTCGGCTTCGACGGCTTCCTGTCGTTCCATGACGCCGAGCAGGTCGTCTTCGAGTACGGAGCGGCGGCGGGCGAGGCTACCGAGTTCGTGCTGCAACTCCGACAACGCCTTGGGCGCCAGTCCCCCACCGGCGAGCAGCGCGGAGTCCTTGCGCTCGCGGTCGGCCATTCCGGTCACCTCGCTGTCGACGCGTCGATACTCGCGGGTGAGGTCTTCAGCGGAGATGTCGGCGCGCACAAGGTCGTCGCGAGTCGAGTCGATCTTGGTGGTCAGCTCGGCGATCTCGGCCACCTCCGGCAGCGATTTGCCGCGATGGTCGACGCGGGCAACGGCGGCATCGGCGTCGGCAAGGTCGAGCAGATGTCGCTGCGCGGACGGGTCGGCCTTCACTCGGCATCGACTTTCATGGGGGCCTCCTGGAGTTCACACGTTCGGTCAACGGTACGCGGTACCCACCGTCGCTCAGCAATCCGCATGCAGCGTGAACGGGTCGGTTGGCGTCGCGAAGACCTCGACGTCGAGTGCGAGCCTGTTCGCCAACAGTTCGGCAACCTGTGTGCACCACGGGAATTCGGTGGCCCAGTGCCCCGCGTCGACCAACACCGGTCCGCCCGCACGCAGCGCCTCGTCGACCGGATGGTGCCGCAGGTCGCCGGTCAGATACAGGTCGACGCCGAGGCCACGAACCGTGTCGAGCAGCGAATCGCCCGCGCCACCGCACACCGCAACGGTCTCCACGACGCGGCTGCGCTCCCCGGTGGCACGCACTCCCCACGGCGAGCGCAGCGTACCGGCTGCTCGCGTCACGAACTCCCCGACGGTCGACGGCGATGCGAGCCGCCCGACCCTGCCGAGACCCGTGTCCGAGTCGATGGCTTCTTCGGCAAGGATGTCGAATGCGGGCTCCTCGTAGGGGTGAGCGGCACGAAGTGCAGCGAGCACGGACCGGCGCAGACCGCGCGCCGCGACCATTTCCACCCGCGCTTCGTCGACATGCGTCCGTTCTCCCAGCGACCCGATCGTCGGATTGGCCGCACCTCGCGCCTCGAACTGACCGACGCCCACCACCGACCACGCGCAGTCGCGGTACTCACCGATAGCCCCGGCTCCCGCCGCGAACATCGCCTCGCTGACCTGCTCGGCGCTGCCCTCGGGCACCATGACGATCCACTTGTCCATGGGCGCCAACGGCGCGGGCTGCAGCGGTGAGGTGTCGACGACGCCGAGTACATCCGCGAGCGCATCCGACACTCCCGGACGTGCACTGTCGGCATTGGTGTGTGCGGTGAACAGCGCCGTGCGCGCGCGGATCAGCCGATGCAGCACAGAGCCTTTCGCGGTATCGGCGGCAACCGAGTCGACCCCGCGCAACAGCAGCGGATGGTGCGCGACGATGATGTCGACGTCGCCTGCGACCGCCGCGTCGACGACGGCATCGGTGACGTCGACGCAGATCAGCGCCCGCGCAACGGCTTCCGTGCGATCCCCACACACGAGTCCCACCGAGTCCCATGCCTCCGCCAGCCTCGGCGGGTAGACGCGATCGAGCAGATCGGCCACCGATCCCACCGATATCCCAGCATCTGATGTCCCGGTCACCGAAGTCACCGTTGTGGACTCATCCTTGTGCGTCATCGTCGACGTCCTTTCGTGCGCGGGCCAGTGCGTCGACCATTGCGGTGACGGTGGCGTTGTCGCGCACCGCGAGCCGCAGGTGATCGCCGTCGAGGCCGACGAAGTTGGCGCAGCTTCGCACACCGAAACCCGCTGCGCGAAGAGCATTCTTGACCGCGATGCCGTTCGGCGTCTCGATGAGCACGAACGGCGCCTCGGGTTGTGTGCACGTCCTGATCCCCGCCAGTGCGAGCCGGTCGAGCATGAAGTCTCGCTCGGCCGCGACGGCGCGCGCAGCGTCGTCGCAGAACCGTTGTCCCGCAGGGCCGACGCACTCGGCCAGAGCAGCGAGCGCGGGCGTCGACAACGGCCAGGGTCGACGTCCCCGGCTCAGCCGTTCGACGATCTCGGGCGACGCCAGGAGGTACCCCGCGCGCAGGCCGGCGAGTCCGAAAGTCTTTGTCACGCTGCGTAACACGACGATGTCGTCGTTACGCATCGACGCGAGGGACTGCGGCTCACGCTCGCCGGTGACCGGATCGACGGTGAGATCGGCGAACGCCTCGTCGACGACGAGTATTCGTCCGGGCCTGCGCATCGCATCGAGCGCGGCTCTGCTGTGCAACACCGACGTCGGGTTGGTCGGGTTGCCGACGACGACGAGGTCGGCATCGTCGGGGATGCGGTCGGCGATGTCGTCGGGGTCGATGCACCACGGCGGCGGCAACTGCACCTGGGTGATGGGGATTCCGGCTGCCCGCAGGGCGATCTCCGGCTCGGTGAACGAGGGTTGGACGAGCGCGGCGTGCCGAGACCCGAGCCGTGGCAGCGCCTCGAACCCGTCCGCGGCGCCCGCGAGCAGCATGACCTCGTCCGGATCCCGTTGGTGTAGTGCACAGATCGCAGCTATCGCGGCATCGGCGTGCGCGGTGCTCGGATAGGACGCGAGACGTGCACAGGCGTCGGCGATCGCGGCGCGGACGAACTCTGGCGCCTCACCGCGCACGTTGACGGCGAAATCGACGACACCGGCCTCCACGTCGACATCGCCGTGTCGGCTGAGGCGGTACACGCTGTCCTGCGGGGTCGTGCCTGCTGTCATAACCGTCGAGCCTAATGGTCGAGTGCCGACGGATCGGCCGACAGCAACACGCCATTCGGACACCCGCTGCGGTACATGTCACGATGGAGCCGTGACCTCTCCGGCAGATCCGCATGATCCGCGGACCGTACTGTTGTTCGACCTCGACGGCACGATCACCGACAGCTTCTCCGGCATCGTCAACAGCTTTCGCCACGCACTCGCCGAGGTCGGGGCACCCGAACCACCCGACGACGTCGTCGCGGGCGTCGCGGGACCACCGATGATCGACACGCTCATCGGCCTCGGACTCGACCAGGAGACCGCCGACGACGCGATGCGCGCCTACCGCAAGCGCTACACCGACGTCGGATGGCTCGAGAATTCGGTCTTCCCGGAGATACGCGAGCTCGTCGACGATCTCGCGACCCAGGGCCGGACGATGACGATCGCGACGTCGAAAAACGAGAACACGGCGCGAGCCATCCTCGAGCATTTCTCCCTCGCCGACCGCTTCGCGGCGATCTGCGGTGCCAGCGACGACGGCTCGCGGCGCAGCAAGGCCGACGTGATCGCGTGGGCCCTGAGACAATCGGGCATCACACCCGACCCGGACACCGGACTTCCCGACCATCCCGTCGTGATGATCGGAGATCGGTCGCACGATGTCGACGGTGCCGAGAGCTTCGGAATCCCGACAGTCTTCGTCTCGTGGGGTTACGCTCGGGCCGGGGAAGGGGACGCTGCCTCGTGGCGCGTCGATTCTGTTGTCGATCTGCGTGAGGTCTTAGGTGTCTGATCAACTACACGTCTGTTTCGTGTGCACGGGCAATATCTGCCGGTCGCCCATGGCGCAGAACATTTTCCGATCTGCCATCGACGACGCCGGCCTCTCCGACCGGGTCCGCGTGACGAGTCGGGGTACCAGCAGCTGGCATGTCGGCGAACCCGCCGACAATCGCGCACGCACCGAGTTGCTCGCCCACGGCTACTCCGACGCCCACACCGCAGCCCACCTCTCCCCCGACGACTTCGACGCCGACCTGCTGGTCGCTATGGATTCCGGCCACGCCAAGGATCTCGAACGCAAACGGCTCGGCGATCGCGTGCGGCTGCTGCGCAGTTTCGATCCCGACGCAGGCGACGACCTCGACGTCGCCGACCTCGACGTCGCCGACCCCTACTACGGGACACAGGACGATTTCGCGCTCACCCGCCAGCAGATCGAGGCGGCCGTTCCGGGCATGTTGGCCTGGGTCAACGACCGCCTGGGCAACAGCTAGCCGCCGCAGCGTCGTACATCGCCCCGCACCTCCGATGGGTGTGGGCACCTCGGTACCGTTGAGGCATGCGCGTGCTCCGGACCTTCCTGCGACCTGGGTGGATTGCCCTGGCTGTGGTGGTCGTGGCATTCGCCGCGCTGTGTTTCTCCATCCTCGCTCCGTGGCAGCTGGGCAAGAACAGCAGAACGAGCGAACGCAACCATCTCATCGAGCAGGCCGTGTCGATCGCGCCCGTTCCGCTTGCGTCGGTCGCACCGGCCGGTAGCGGATTCCGACCCGACACCGAGTGGCGCGAGGTGCACATCACCGGCACCTTCCTGACCGACAAGCAGGCTCTGGTCCGACTGCGTTCGGTCGAGGAACGTCCGGCCATCGAGGTGTTGACGCCCTTCCGGGTTGCCGGTTCGGACAGGGTGCTCGTGGTCGATCGCGGCTACATACGACCCGACCAGGGACAGACACCGGTCGTACCTGCGCCGCCGGCGGGTGAAGTGACCATCGACGGTCGGATCAGGGCGGGCGAGGGCACGACGTCCGGTCGAGGCGCGGCGGTTGTCGACGGTGCCCTGTCGATGTACACGATCGATCCCACCGAACTGTCGCGCGCGACCTCCACCGGCATGGACCCGTTCTACATCCAGATCTCGCCGAACCAGCCGGGATCGCTCGGCGAGATCCCGCTACCCCAACTCGAATCCGGCCCCTACCTCTCCTACGGACTGCAGTGGCTTGCGTTCGGGATCATGGCTCCGCTCGGAGCCGGATACTTCATCTACGCCGAGATCAGGCAGCGTCGTCGGGCACGTGGCACGGCGAACACCGCGACCACCACGTCGACGGATTCCGCTGCGGCGACCACGGATGCGCAGACTCCTGCCGCCTCGACCGCGGCGCCGGCGAGTGCCGCCTCCGACCGCGCCGCACGCCGCAGACGATTGCGCGCGGAACTGCGTGGCGACACCGTCGTCGACGACACCGACCACTCCGACACGACGCGGATCGGTTTCGGCCCGGACACCGAACACGCACCCGACGACGTCCGCGACAAGCTCACCCAGCGCTACGGCGGCTGATCACCCGCCGTCGTAGTGCACCGATCGCGTACGCGCTCAACGCACTCGATGCCAGCGCTCCGATCTGGACCCGCCGCGACAGACGCGTCGTCGAATACAGGTCCGCAACCTCCGGCGACCGACCGTCTCCGAGCGCAGGACGTTCTTCGACGCCGTGTGGGTACACCGTCCGACCGCCGAGACGAAGCCCGAGCGCCCCGGCGAACGACGATTCGACGACGCCCGCGTTCGGGCTCGGATGCGCTGCGGCATCGCGTCGCCACGCACGGAGAGCGCCTACGCGGTCTTGTCCGAGCACAACGACCAGCACCCCGGCGAGCCGTGCCGGTAGGAGATTCGCGAGGTCGTCGAGACGCGCTGAAGCCCAACCAAATCGTCCGTACCTGTCGTTGCGGTAGCCGACCATCGAATCGAGAGTGTTGACGGTTCGATACGCGATCAGCCCGGGCACACCGGCGACGCCACCCCAGAACAGTGGAGCCACTGCAGCATCTGACGTGTTCTCGGCGATCGATTCGACTGCGGCACGCACGATTCCGGCAGCGTCGAGGCTCTCGGGGTCACGACCGCACAGGCTCGGTACCAGCGCACGTGCGGCGTCGATGTCGTCGACGGAGAGATCATCCGCGACCTCACGCCCGACCCGGTTGAGCGTCGTGCCACCGAGTACGGCCCACGTCGCCACCGCGACGGCCGCAATCCGCACAGGTGAGGAATCGACGCGCCGGGCGGCTCTGTCGACACCGAGCCCGAGGGCGATCGACGCGCACACCGACGTCGCGGCGAAACCTATCCCCACCGCGCGCGAGTCGGCGTACACGGCCCGCTCGAGTCGGCCGATCGCGCGCCCGAGGCCCGCGACAGGATGCCACCGGCGCGGGTCGCCCACTGCGCGGTCGAAGAGGTAGCCGACGCACAGCCCGACCGGGACGTCGAGTGCTCGACCCGCCACGCGCGGACTGGTACTGGATGGGGCTCGACGCACCGCGCGATCGTATCGTCACCTCATGGCCAAACCCCGTCCCGCACCCGTCCCGGGTAGCCACCCCATCGACACCGGCACCGCCGAGGTGGTTGCCGATCCCATCTCGGGTGGCTGGCTGCTGCTGATCAACGGGACCCACAGCTCGCACATCCACCCCGACGATCCGTCGGCTCTCGATTTCGAATATCTCCGACAGATGGCCGCGGTCATCGACGATCGCTATCCCGATACCTCCACGCCGCTGCGGGTTCTCCACCTCGGCGGGGCCGCGTGCGCGCTCCCGCGGACTCTGGCCGACCGCTACCCGCGGGCGAGGCAGGTTGCTGTCGAAATCGACGCCGAGTTGGCCCGATTGGTGCGCGAATGGTTCGACCTGCCGCGTGCGCCACTGTTACGCATTCGCGTGGGCGATGCGCGGGCGGTGACCGAATCGCTGACGGAAGGTTCGCGGGATGTGGTGATCCGCGATGCCTTCGTCGACGCGCGCACACCGTCGCATCTGACGACGGTCGAATTCGTACAGGCGGTCAAAAAAGTGTTGACTCCCGGCGGGCTCTATCTCGCGAACTGCGGCGATGCGCGAACTCTCGATCTGGTGCGCGCCGACGCCGCCGCCGTCGCGGAAGTGTTCGCCAATGTCATGCTGATCGCCGATCCCGCGATGCTCAAGGGGCGGCGAACCGGCAACGTCGTCGTCGTGGGGAGCGACGACGACCTCGGTCCGTCGTCGGCATTGGTGCGCACCCTGCTGAGCGACCCGCTCCCCGCACGCACGATTGCGGGAAGCGAAGCGCGCGCGTTCGGGCGTGGGAAATACCTTCGCGATCCCGAACAAAGTGTGCGATAAGGGTATTCTTTATCGGCCGATACCCTCAGAATCGACCGTTTGAATGACACTTTCTTGGATACCTAGATCGATTGATGCGTTATCTCGAAGCCTGGTAGAAAATCCGTTCGAGGCTTCAGATCACATAGTCGATCCGGTCGAGCACGGCCTTCGCCAGCGCCTCGTCACCGGTGACGATCACCGCGCGCGGATCGGCATCACGCCGGCCTCCGACCAGACGCGCCAACTCGACTCCGTCGACGCGTAGGGTGACGTCGGCGGCATCGTCACCACCGTCGAATGACTCGACAAGCCCTGCACGCCCGTCCACCGCGACCCTGACCTCACGAGGTGCGACACCGGTGATCTCGAACCGGACCCTGCTGCCGTCGGGCGCCGACGCGCGCTTGCCCACCACGAAGGGCAACGACGACGAGATCTCGTCGAGTGCGACGCCCGCCGTAACGGGATCCGACGGCGAGTCGTCGCCAAGGGCGTCGCGCAGGTCGACCTCGTGAATCCAGCAGTCGAAGACGCGGATGCGCATGAATCGTCCGTAGGTGTCGGGGCCGGCCGGGGTGGCCGTCTGCGCGTCGAACTCGTCCTGCGTCATCGCCATGAGTGCCGCGGTGCGCACCTCGATGATCTCGTCGAGCGCAGCGAGCACCTCCTCCCGAGACTCGTCACGGAAGTAGTCGGCCCATCGCTCGTTGAGCTCGCCGATCGGATTCTTCACATGCGTTCGCGAGGTGATGTCGGCTGCGGCCTCCACATCCCGACCGTCGAGCATGCTCTCCGTGCCGATGATGTGGGCGACGATGTCGGCGTTGGTCCAGCCAGGGAGCACCGACGGTGCCGACCACTGCTCGTCGGTGAGTTGCGCCGCGAGTGACTGCAGCGCAGCCCACTCGGTGGTCAGAGCTGCGGTGATCGAATCCTTGTCGACGACGGTGAGCGGCATGTTCTCATCCTTCTGGGGGCTGTCGGCGCTGCGCGCCTACATGGCTGTCAGCGCATCGGCCGACACTAACGGTTCTCGAGGGATTGCAGCATACTGAGCAGCCGGAGCCGGGGCAGGAACTTCCTCGAGCGCGTCGCGGAACTGTTGCATGCTGACCCGCTCGGCCGAACCCCGAGGCGCGCGCATCGCTCGAACGAAGGGCGGCAGCGGGTTCGTCGCGCACCATCATGCGCTGACCGATGGCGTCGAGTTCAGCGGCGGTCGGCTCACGCAGACGCGATGGGCGTCAGCGCACCGGTTGGCCACAACTCGCGGGAGCGGCGGCCAGCGAACACCACTGGGCCGGCCGGGTCGGGCGATACGCCGACCCCACTCCGTTGCGCGCGGTGATGTCGCGATAGGCCGGCACCGCGTCCGTCGGTTGTCTGCGCAGCGTCGGATCTGTTTTGACGTCGACGGTGTACAGCCCGAATCGTGGTGTGTACGAACCCCATTCGTAGTTGTCGGTGAGGCTCCAATAGTTCAATCCGATGACCGGAATGCGGTCTGCACGCGCCCGCCCGACCCAGTAGACGAGGTCACGCAGATGATCACCGCGACGATAACCGTCGGGGCGCGGCTTGCCATTCTCGGTCGGCATGCCGGTCTCCACGACGTAGAGGGGTTTACCCGGGAAGCGCCGCGCGAGATCACGCAGCGAGTAGTAGATCCCGTCGGCCGATACCGTTGCGTTCCAATTCTTTCCCGTGGCGGCGTTGACCGCGCTCAGGTCGGTGACCGACGCCGAGTAGTAATAGTCGAGACCGATGAAGTCGAGAGAATCGCGCACCCGATCGGCAAATGCGGTGTCGACGATCGGCTCGACAGTCGGGACGTAAGCGATGTTCGACGACACCATGGCGGCGGGCTGACGCTGGTGGATGTATCGGTAGATCGACGTGTGCACGTCGACGAGGCGGTCGCGCATCGTTGCACTCGCAGCCGCGGAGAGTCCACCCATGCGCAGCTCGTTGACGATATAGATCGTCGGCTCGTTGATGGTGATCCACAGCGGGTTGTCATGGGCGTACCTGTCGACGACAAAGCGCGCGTTACGTAGCCACGCCTGCGGCGTCGAGGCATTCGCCCAACCGCCGCGCGCTGCAACCCATCCCGGATAGACCCAGTGATCGAGGGTGATCATCGGCCGCATTCCCGCGCTCACGATTGCCGCGATCATGTCGTCGTAGTACGCGAGCTCGCGACGGTCGATCACTCCCGGCTTCGGCTCGATGCGCGCCCACTCGACACCGACGCGATAGACCGTGACACCAAGGGACTTCGCGATGGCGATATCCGAGCGATAGCGATGACGAAAGTCGACGGCGGACCCCACCTTGTCGTCGGTCTTACCCGCGGCGACATATCTGGTCCAGTTACTGTCCGGCGACGACCCCTCGGACTGGAAACCCGACGACGACACACCCCAGAGGAATCCCGGAGGCAGGGTTCCGGGGTCGGCGGCCGGCAGAGGCTGCGCCCCCGGCGGCTGCGCCCCCGCCTGGGCGGGAAGTGCGCACACCGTCGCGACTAGCGCGACTACCAGCAATATCAGCGGCACGCCTGCGCCTTTCCTACGAAGAACCTCATGGGCTCCGCTACCTGCGGCTCTGCGACGCACCATCATGGCGCTCAGCATCGCAAACAAGACCCTCCGGTCGTGCCGAATCGGCACGACCGCACCAGAATGCTCCGCGAGACCTGAAGAGACAGCCAGGCGTCGACTACCGACAGCACGTGAATCCTCCGCCCGGATCACAGCCCCGCGTGTGCCGACCCTCTATCCTTGGCGAGTGCCGCGATCCGCCCGACGCCGTGCCTGGCGCACTGCACTCTCACTTGTCCTCGGCGTTCTCACCGCCGTCACTGTTGTCTCGGTTGCCGGGGCCGTCCCGGCGGCGAACGCCGTCGAACCGCTTCATCGGGTGGCCGACCTCTCCGGATGTGCCGGGCCGAACCGTCTCGCATCGGGGACGTCGAAACATACGACGACCGTCGACGGCGTCGAGCGCACCTACAGCGTCAACGTGCCCGCCGGTTACAGCGGGCAGTCGACGTACCCGTTGATTCTGGCGTTCCACGGGCACGCCGAACCCGCGGCGACCTTTGCACGGTTCACCGGTCTCGCGCAGCTCCCCGCGATCGTCGTCTATCCCGAGGGCCTGCGCGGAACCGACGGACTCGTCTCGTGGCAGGGTGCGCCGTACTCCTCGCCTCGCGCCGACGACATCGCGTTCACCCGAACGATCCTGCGTGAGATGCGGGCGGCGGCATGTATCGACTCGAGCCGGACGTACGCGGCCGGCCGATCGAACGGTGGCGGACTCGTCGCGATGCTCGCGTGCAGGCTGCCCGCCGAGTTCGCCGCCTACGCGGTGGTCAGCGGTGCGTTCTACGACGCCGGTCGTCCCAACTGCCCCGGCGCCCCGCCCGCATCCATCATCGATTTCCACGGCACAGCCGACCGAACGATCCACTACACCGGCGGCGTGCGACACGGCGGAGCCTATGTTCCCGTCATGGACTGGCTGTCGGGGTGGGCGGCACGCGACGGTTGCCTCACTCAGCCACTCGAGTTTCCCGTCAACCGCTACGTCACCCGCATCGACTGGCCGTTCTGCGCAGCGTCGGGTCACGAGATCACCCACTACCGCGTCAACGGCGGCGCACACGTGTGGCCGGGCTCCACCGGAAGCCCGTCACCGGCCGGGCAGCTGAGCAATTCGATCTCGGCAACGTCGTTGATCTGGCAGTTCTTCACCCGCCACACAAAGTGACACGATCTGCGCATTGCGGACCACAATTGTCCGCAATGCACGCGACAATGACCCCATGCTCGATTCGTCAGCGCGACTACTCCAGCTCCTGTCCCTGCTCCAGATGCGCCAGGAGTGGTCGGGCGACGATCTCGCCACGCGACTGAACATCACCAAGCGGACGGTCCGCCGCGACGTCGACAAGCTGCGCGACCTCGGATATCCAGTCGACTCGACAGTCGGTGTCGGAGGCGGGTACCGGTTGGGCGCGGGCGCGGAGATGCCCCCACTGTTGCTCGACGACCAGGAGGTCCTCGCCGTCGCGCTGGGACTCAACGCGATCAGCAGCGCCGCCGTCAGCGATATGACCGAGGCTTCTTCGGGTGCACTGGCCAAGTTGCGGCAGGTGATGCCCTCACGGTTGCGGCATCGACTCGACGCCCTCACGCTCGATTCCCTTCCGCAGGGACCGCGCGACACCGAAGTGGCCGCAGAGGTGCTGTCCGACATCGCGACCGCGTGCCACCGCACGGAACGTCTGCGATTCGACTATCGACGCCACGACGGAACCGAGAGTCGACGCGAGGTCGAGCCATACAGACTGGTGCGCAAGGGATCTCGGTGGTATCTGGTGTCCTGGGACCCCGACCGCGACGACTGGCGTTCCTTTCGCGTCGACCGCATGACGGTCAAGACACCCAACGGGGCACGTTTCGTCCCTCGTGAACTCCCCGAAGGTGGTGCCGCCGCTTACCTGGCGCGCAGCCTCGGCGCTGCGTACCGGTCCGCCACCGCACGGGTGCGCATTCACGCACCGCTGGCCGTCGTCGAGAAGATGGTCGACGACGCTTGGGGCACAATCGAATTCGGAGATGGTTCGAGCTGCGAGCTCACGATCTACAGCACCTCGCTCACTTCTATCGCACGCTGGTTACACGCTTTCGACTCCGACTTCTGGGTTCTCGAACCCGCGGCGCTGCGTGCCGAATGCCGCGCCGTTGCGGAACGCCATGTGCAGCTCGCCGAACGGTACCGCCGCGCCTGACCCCCGCGCGAGTCGCCGTGATGCGTCCGTGATGCCGTAATCACGAGTGGGCCACGCCGCGGTGTGCTGGCTAGTGTGGCGACAATGCGGCTCCTGGTCACCGGTGCAACCGGATATGTCGGCTCACGACTCGTCGACGCCCTTCTCGCGTCCGATCACGAGGTCGTCGTCGCGTCGCGATCGCCAGAGCGGTTGTCGCGGTACGGATGGTCCGACGACGTGACCGCGGTCGAGATGGACGTCGACGACCCCGATTCGGTAGGTGCCGCCATCGACGCGGCCAGCCCCGACGACCACCCGGTCGACGCCCTGTACTACCTCGTGCACGGCATCGGGCAGGCCGACTTCGCCGACGGCGACCGCGCCGCCGCACGCTCCGTCGCACAGGCGGCCCGCAGTCGAGGCATCCCTCGCATCATCTACCTCGGCGGTTTCGTGCCCGACGGCGACGAGATGTCGGCGCACCTACAGAGCCGCGCGGACGTCGGTGAGGGACTCGCGATCGACGGCGGCGCCGAACTCGTCTGGTTGCGTGCCGCGGTGATCCTCGGGGCGGGCTCGACGTCGTTCGAGATCCTGCGCTACCTCGCCGACCGCTTCCCGGTGATCCCCGAGCCCGGCTGGATCGACAATCCGATGGACCCGATCTCCATCCGCGACGTCATCCACTACCTCGTCGCGGCCGCCGACCCGTCACTACCGGCGGGCTC
The DNA here is from genome assembly GCF_002500165.1 of Gordonia sp. UBA7860. Classification (NCBI taxonomy): domain Bacteria; kingdom Bacillati; phylum Actinomycetota; class Actinomycetes; order Mycobacteriales; family Gordoniaceae; genus Gordonia; species Gordonia sp. UBA7860. Next base: position 19,175 of record NZ_DLSO01000062.1, read on the forward strand.
CTACGACATCGCCGGTCCCGATACCGGCGTCTACCGATCGATCCTCGACGAGTATCTCCGCGCGGTCCGCATGCCTCGACTACGCGTGCGCGTTCCGTCGATCAGCACCCGGCTCGCGGGTAAGGTCGGGGGCATCATCACGCCAGCCCCAGCAGCATTGACCGAAGAACTGGTCACGTCGCTGCAGTATCCGATGCGCGCCTCCGAGCACCGCATCACCGAGTTCGTGTCCCCACCGACCGGAGGTCTCACCACCATGCGAGACGCCATTCGCGCGTCGGTCGAGTCGCCTTATCCCCGTCCGGTTTCCGAGCTCGACGATCTGCACCACCTCGCCGACACCGACCCCGACTGGGCGGGCGGCGACCTACTGCGAGCCCGCCGCGCAGCGCTCGGCGCGGTGTTCGGCGTGATCGGAACCGTAGCGGGCGTGACGCTCGTCGCCCGGCGTGTTCTCGGGCAGTTCCTGCCCTGATGTCGACCGCCTCCCTGCCCCGGTCGGTGACCCGGCTCCTCGACGCTGTCGCCGTCGACCGCAACACAGACCAACCCATCTCTTCGACGCGCCGTCGGCTCGCCGTGGTCGGATTCCTGCTCATCGGCGCCGTCTTCCTGGGAGTCTCTCTCTCGGTGACACCCGGCGACACCGCGTTCTACCCGCTGACACTCGGCCTCGCGGCCACCTGGATCATCGGAGCGATAGCCACCAGCAGGCTCTCTGCCGGAAGGTTCTCCCTCGACGGCGATGGCTCGACGTTGGGCGCCGTTGCGCTCGGAGTGGTCGCGGGCGTCGCGATGGGCGCGGTGTTCGTCATCGGAGCGTTCCTCACGAAGCTGATCGGACCGCTCAGCGAACTGGTCAGCAACGTGCTCGCCTTCGCCGACTACGGCAGCATCGCGATCGTCACCGCGATCACCCTGATCAATGGCGCCGCAGAGGAATTGTTCTTCCGCGGCGCGGTGTACTCGGCGGTGCGGCCGCATCACCCGGTCGTCGTGTCCACCGTCGTCTACACGATCGCGACCCTGGCCAGCGGAAACGTGATGCTCGGGTTCGCCGCGATACTCCTCGGCGCGGTGTGCGCGATCCTGCGTCGCTGCACCGGCGGCGTGGCGGCACCGATCTGCACACACGTCGTCTGGTCGACGATCGTGCTGTTCGCCCTGCCGCCGATTTTCGGGTGACCCCGGTTTGCTGCTGACCCCAGAACTTTTCCGGCCCTCCGCCGCGGACCCGCGTCGTAGATGAGTGTCCGATCGAAGGATGTGTGTGCTGCAGCATCCACATCCTTCGATACGACACACATTTAGGGTGCCGCTTGGCTGCCTGGGGCTCGCAGTTTGGGTTCCGACCTGCCGACCGGCTAGATTCGTGTGTTGACGCGCGAGGCTTGGGCCCGACGACGCGTCGAGCGCGTATAGCTCAGCGGTAGAGCTCTGGTCTTACACACCAGCGGTCAGGGGTTCGAATCCCTTTGCGCGCACCGTCACATCCTTGCCGGCCTCCGGCCGGTGTGCACCCACTGTGTTTGAAAGAGATTCACGCGGGCGCACCCATCAGCATCCCAGCAGCGTGATCAGGGCATCTCACCTCCGCGCCCACTCGCTCAGGCTCGCTGTCGGTACGGGCTGATACGTTTCCGCCATGCTGATCAACGACCGGCCGATCGACGGCACGCAACACGACGGCACGCAACACGACGACACGCAACACGACGACGCGCGGAACGTTCGCGCCTCTCGACGCGCCGACATCGTCTGGCCCATCGCGGTGACCGTGCTCGCCGCAGGCGCGCTGGTCCCCGCCGCGACGGCACACGCCGCGCCCGCGCCGGTCACGCCATCTCAGGTCGCTGAGTCAAGCGCGCGCACGACGCTCGAGTCGCTCGCAGTAAAGGGCCGCGCGCCGAAGACCGGTTACGAGCGATCACAGTTCGGGCAGGCATGGTCCGACGACGTCTCGGTCGCCGACGGCCACAACGGGTGCGACACTCGCAACGACATCCTCCGACGTGACCTGTCCGGCGTGACCCTCAAACCCGGAACCAACGGATGTGTGGTGCTGTCGGGAACGCTCGACGATCCGTACACGCGAACGTCGATCGCCTTCACGCGCGGCTCGGCGACGTCGTCGAAGGTCCAGATCGACCATGTCGTCGCGCTGTCGGACGCGTGGCAGAAGGGCGCGCAACAGCTTTCGGCCGAGCAGCGCCGCAACCTCGCCAACGATCCGCGCAATCTGCAGGCCACCGATGGCCGCACGAACCAGGCCAAGGGTGCCGGCGATGCCGCGACGTGGTTGCCGCCCAACAAGTCGTATCGATGCACCTACGTCGAGCGGCAGATCGCGGTCAAAGCCATCTACCACCTGTGGGTGACGGCGGCGGAGAAGCAGGCCATGATCCGCATCCTGTCGAATTGCTCTGCACCCGAAGCTGATTCACCCAAGCCAGCCCCGGCCCCGCAGAGCGCTCCGCCAGAGGCCGCCGCCCCGCCGCAGGTCGCACCGTCGAACACCACCTACGCCAACTGCGCTCAGGCGCGCGCTGCCGGCGTAGCGCCCCTGCACCGCGGGCAGCCGGGCTACTCCGCGAAACTAGACCGCGACGGAGACGGCGTCGCGTGCGAATGAGCTAGGCACGACGGCTGCGCAGCACGTTGAGCCTGCGGGCTCAGTCAGGCGCGCCGAGGTTCATCTCGTCCGGGTGTATCCCCACCCGCTGACCGTCGTCGAGAGCGGCGATCCGAGCCATGTCCTCGTCGTCGAGTTCGAAATCGAACACGTCGATGTTCTGCTTGATGCGATCTTCGTGCACCGACTTCGGGATCACGATCAGTCCGAGCTTGATGTGCCAGGCGAGGACCACCTGGGCGGGTGACCGTCCTAATTTGATCGCGATGTCGCCGATCGTCGGGTCGGACAAGACGGTGTTGGGCTTGGAGTTGGGACCCCACCCCGACCCCGACGTTCCGCCGAGCGGGCTCCACGACTCGATCGCGATTCCGTGCTCCGCCGCGAACTCGCGCAGTTCGCGTTGCTGGAGGTGCGGATGCAGTTCCACCTGGTCGACGGCGGGCAGCACTCCCCCGCGATCGATGAGCCATTGCAGGTGATGCGGCTCGAAGTTGCAGACGCCGATCGAGTGCGCCTTACCGTCGGCAAGGATCTTCTCCATTGCGTCCCAGGTGCGCAGCAGTCGGTCACGATCCTGCAGCGGCCAGTGGATCAGGTACAGGTCGACGTAGTCGGTTCCGAGCGCGCGCAGACTGGTGTCGATCGCCGCGAGAGCGCGGTCGTACCCGTGATCGGAGTTCCAGAGCTTCGTCGTGACGAACACCTCTGTGCGCAGCACCGACGCGGAGGCAATGCCCTCGCCGACGCCCGACTCGTTGCCGTAGGCCGCGGCCGTGTCGATGTGTCGATAGCGGGCCTCGTCGATCGCGAATCGGACGGCGCGCTGCGCCTCCTCCGGAGTCGACTGCCACACCCCCAGTCCGAGCTGTGGGATCTCGATGCCTGAATTCAGTTCGATGAGGGGAGCACTCATCTCTCCGGTCTACCAGAGGCAGACGCCCTGTCGGCCGCACCGTGGCACACCGCCCCGCGCCCGCCCTGCTCACGTATCGTCACCGTCAGTGTCGCGTGACCGCCGGCCGCGGTCGTCTCGCCGCGCTCACTCGACGAGAAGGGACGTTGATGACCGGGACCATCTCCCCCGGCGATCCGTCGATCCTCGGAGCGACCGTCACCGACCGCGGAACCAACTTCGCCGTCAGTTCGGGCGGAGATGCGGTGTGGCTCTGTCTCTTCGACGACGCCGGCGCCGAGACCAGACTCCTGCTCCCAGGGCGCGAGATCGACGTGTGGCACGGCGTCGTCGACGGCGTGCGTGCCGGAACCCGATACGGATTCAGGGTCGACGGCCCCTTCGCACCCGAGCGCGGTCGGCGCTACAACCCTGCCAGACTCCTCCTCGATCCCTACGCCCGACGCATCGTCGGGGACGTGGAGTACTGCGACGCGCTCCTCGACCACGACGTCGACGATCCCTCACGTCCCAGTGCGCTCGACTCGGCACCGTTCGTGCCGCGCAGCGTCGTCGTCGAGCAACCGCCACAGGCAACGACCGCCACTGCACCGGGCCCGCGCCGACCGGCATCGGAGCTGGTGATCTACGAGGTGCACGTCCGCGGGTTCACGCAGTCCCACCCCGACATTCCAGCCGAACTCCGAGGCACATTCGCCGGACTCGCACACCCGGCCGTGCTCGACTACCTGACATCGCTCGGAGTGAACGCCGTAGAGCTACTTCCGATGCATCGCAGCGTGTCCGAACGCGAACTCGCCCAACGGCACCTCACGAATTACTGGGGTTACAACACCATCGGCTTCTTCGCCCCGCACAACGCCTACAGCGCCGCCGACCGCGCCGGCCGGGGTGACGAATCCATCGCCGAGTTCCGCCACATGGTCGACGCTCTGCACGGCGCCGGGATCGAGGTGATCCTCGATGTCGTCTATAATCACACCGCAGAAGGCGACGACTCCGGCCCCACACTGTGCCATCGCGGCCTCGACAATCGCGCGTATTACGTGCTCGACCCGGACGACGGCTCGTACGTCGACACCACCGGATGCGGCAATTCCGTTGCGGTGGCGCACCCGACGACGCTGCGCATGGTCACCGACTCCCTACGCTACTGGGCGTCGCTGGGCGTCGACGGATTTCGCTTCGACCTCGCGCCCACCCTTGCGCGTCAAGGCACCGACAGTGCCCGAAACGATTGGGCCCGAAACGATTGGGGTGGTGGACCTTTCGACCCCACTGCAGCGTTCCTTCGGGTACTCGGCCAGGACGACGTGCTGTCGCGGGTGCGGCTGATCGCCGAACCCTGGGACGTCGGTCGAAACGACAGTCATCAACTCGGCGCATTCGGTCCGGAATGGGGCGAGTGGAACGACCGCTACCGCGACAGCGTCCGCGATTTCTGGCGCAGCCACGAGGGCCTGCTCGCACCGATGGCACGACGCCTGACCGGCTCGGCCGACATCTTCGGGGGCCGTCGTCACAATCCTGCAACGGTCATCCGACGCCGCGCGGCGTCGATCAACTATGTGACGTCCCACGACGGTTTCACACTGCACGATCTCGTGTCCTACGAACGCAAACACAACGCGGACAACGGTTCCCACAATTCGGACGGCACCGACGACAATCGGTCGTGGAACTGCGGAACCGAAGGGCCAACCGACGACGAGGCCATCGTCGCGCTACGACGACGTCAGATGCGCGCCATGCTCACGACGCTACTGCTCTCTGCGGGAACGCCGATGCTGCTCGGCGGCGACGAGCGAGGCCGAACGCAACGCGGCAACAACAATGCCTACTGCCAGGACGATGAGACCAGTTGGTTCGACTGGACCTCGGGCGACGAGGCGCTCGTCGCCTTCACCCGCGACCTCATCTCACTGCGCCTGCGTCACAGCGCCCTGTGCCGGGCGGCGGTCGAACTCTCCGACGCGCCCGACTGGTTCACCCCGGACGGCACACCCATGTCCGACGACGACTGGCAGGACGAGGCCGCGC
>NZ_DLSO01000100.1:0-453 GCF_002500165.1 Gordonia sp. UBA7860
CCAATCCAGAGCAGGTCGTCTGGGTGGGCAATGGCAGCAACCCGCAGAACCCCCGCCAGGGAGCGACAGCCGCGTTGATCTCGGTCACCCCGGCGAAGTCACCCTCGGGTCCCGAGACACACACGTTGATGGAACAGATACGTGACTACGGGTCGTCGAAACCCGGCGGCGCGACCGTCAATGTCGGCGGCCAGACGGCGATCATGTCGGATATCTCGAGCAAGCTCAGCAGCGCGTTGCTGCCGTTCCTCATCGTGGTGGTCGGGCTTGCCTTCATCATCTTGACCATCGTGTTCCGGTCGTTGCTGGTGCCGCTGACGGCAACCATCGGCTTCTTGTTCTCGGTGTGTGCGACGTTCGGTGCGACGGTGTGGATCTTCCAGGAGGGCCACCTCGGGCTGATCGACCACACCAAGCCGATCATCTCGTTCTTGCCGATCTTCCTGATCGGCG
>NZ_DLSO01000100.1:555-20791 GCF_002500165.1 Gordonia sp. UBA7860
TGCCGATCTTCCTGATCGGCGTGGTGTTCGGGCTCGCGATGGACTATCAGGTCTTTCTCGTGACGCGAATGCGCGAGGAGTATGTGCACGGGTTGTCGGCGAAGGATTCGGTGATCGTCGGCTACCAGCACGGTGCGCGGGTGGTCGCCTCCGCTGCGGTCATCATGATCTCGGTGTTCTCGGCCTTCATGCTCGCGCCCGACACGATCGCCAAGGAGATGGGCTTCGCGCTGGCCGCCGCGGTCTTCTTCGACGCCTTCATCATCCGGATGGCCGTCGTGCCCGCGGTGATCACGATGATGGGCGACTGGGCCTGGAAGATCCCCCGCTGGCTCAACCGCATCCTGCCCAACGTCGACATCGAGGGCACCGAGATCCGCCGCATCCCGATCGACGACGAACCCGCCGAGACGCGCGAGGCCGTCCCGGCGGGTCAGAGCTGAGGAAGCCCGCCGTTCGAGCGTCCCCCGCCGGTCGAGCCGCACCCGCCGACCAAGTTGCGCCCGCTCGGCGAACCCTAAACGCTGGTCGAGCTTGTCGAGACCACCCACCGATCGAGCTGTGCCGCAGGTGATTTCGACTCGGCAGCTCGCTCCGCTCGCGGCCGGCTCAATCAGCGGAAAAGGCCCGCCCGCTGGTCGAGCTGCACCCGCTGGTCGAGCTGCACCCGCTGGTCGAGCCTGTCGAGACCACCCGCTCAACGCGTGATGGCGCTGTGCGTCCGGTGGTGTTCGGCGACCTTGCCACTAGTGACCACGGCCTGGGCGCCGAGGCTGATCGCGAGGTAGATCATGATGCTCGCGCCGTCGAGTCCGCCCATCCCGTGCTGTAGGCCGTCGCCGAAGAATGCGGGCACCACCAGGCTGATGGCGACGTGCGCCGCGATCGCGACGACCCAGAGCACTATGGTCAGCGCGCCTCCCTTGCGGACCATCACCCCGGCCGGATTGCGGTAGACCTGCATGCTGTGCGCTCGCGGCACCGCCAGAATCGCCGCGACGACAAAGCCGACGAGGACCGCAACCGTCGCGCCGACCGTGACGTGATGTCCGCTGCCGAGGTACTGCGCGGTCTCGAAGACGCCGATGACCCCGATGATCAGCGGCAGCTTGAACAGGTTGTCCTTGATCGGCTGTTCCCGTGTCTGGCGGTACAGGATCAGGCCGACGACCAGGACGGTGATGACTGCTGTGCTTGCAATGTTCATGCTTCGAGCATCGGCTCGCGGCAGCCTCGAAACATCAACCCGAGGGTGGATCCTGGGTGGAGATCGGGTGGATCGTGAGACTCCTGCACCGCGACTTCCCGACGTCGAGATTACGGTTGCGGTGTGACAACGAGTCGAGAGCCGGTGGCGACGGACCGCCTGCTGATCCGCGGGATCGTCGCGGTCGCCGTGCTGGTCTCGGCATTCGCCGACACCGGTGAGCAGCCGGTCTGGGCAGCCGTCATCGGCTGGATCGCCGTCAGCGTCGTAGTGGTGTTGTTGTTGCGTTCAGTGGTGCGCGACAAGAATGCGCAGAGTTGGAGCACGAAGGTCTCGACGCTGCACGCGATCGCCATGATGGTGGCTGCAGTTGTCGCAGCGTTCGCGTTTCACGGCAGCGCAACGGTCTGGCTGCCCTATATCGGCGTTGCCGCGGCGGCGATGTCTGAAACCTCGATCCTCGCGTCGACGCTCATCGCGCTGCCATCACTGACCGCGCTGGGCGTCCTGATGTGGTGGCAGACTCACAACGCCTGGGCTGTCTGCATCAATGTCGCAAGTGCGGCAGCTGTTTTCGTCTTCGTTCAGTTGCGACGCCGCCAACGCGACGCCGCAGAACTCGCCGCCACTCAACGCGAGATCATCGCCGCCCAACAATCCCGCGCGGCCTTGGCACAGCAACAACGCCAGATCTCCGCACAACTCCATGACGTTCTCGCGCACACACTCTCGGGCCTCATCATCACGCTGCAAGGCGCCGCGCTGCAGGCCGAACGCGAGTCGGCGTCTGCGGAACTGACCGAAAAGCTACGCACCGCAACCGCGTTGGCGCGTGATGGCCTCAGCGAGGCGAAGACCGCCGTCGAATCGCTGCGCGACAACGCGGTGCGAGAGTCGGACCCGCTCGACCAATGGCTACCGAAGACGTTGGCGCAGTTGAGGACCGGCGCGGGGCTTGACGTCGAAGTATCCGGCGATGTCGACGACGTACCCGCACTCTGGCACGACGACGTGCGCGCCGTACTCATGGAGGGGCTCACCAACTCGATGCGTCACGCCGCAGGCGCACCCATTCGTATCGAGTTCACGCCGCAACTCGTTCGGGTGCGCTCGGTCGGCGACCCGTCGACTTTCGTCGACCGTGGTCACACCAGCGGCGGGAACGGGCTGACGGGGTTGGCCGAACGAATCACGGCGGCAGGCGGATCACTGGAATACGGTACGACCGCACAGGGTTTCGATCTGACGGTCCGGTTTGGTTCGTGACGGCTGGTAGATGAGGAAACGGGAGGGTTCATGACGGTACGGGTAGTGATCGCCGACGATCAGACGGTGGTGCGCGAGGGGTTGCGCTCGATGCTCGGATTGTTCGACGCCCTCGACGTGGTCGGCGTAGCGTCGTCGGCCGAGGATGCTCTCGCGTTGGTGGCCGAGCAGACTCCCGACGTGCTGCTCACCGACCTCCGCATGCCGGGAATTGGTGGGATCGAAGGGATTCGACGACTCGTCGCATCCGGGGCTGCGACCCGTGCGGTTGCATTGACCACCTACGACGACGACGCGACGATCGTCGAAGCACTCGACGCCGGCGCCGTCGGCTTTCTGAACAAGGACGCCGACCCCACGGCGATCGAGTCAGCACTGCTCTCGGCAGCGGCCGGCCGCTCGCTGCTCGACGAAAAAGCCATGCGCGCCTTGCTATCCCGGCCTGCGACATCGCCCGAGGGGATCGCTCCGCACACCGAAAACCCCGATGGCCTCACCGACCGCGAGTCGGAGGTGGTCACACTGATCGCGCAGGGGCTGTCGAATCAACAGATCGCCCGCTCACTCGTCGTGGGGGTGAGCACGGTCAAGACGCACATCAACCACATCCTCGCCAAGACGGGCTGCCGAGACCGCGCGGCCGTCGTGGCCTACGCGTACCGCCTCGGGCTGGCCTGAGCCCGCTGAGCGAGCTTGTCGAGACCACCTCACGCCGAGAACAGCAGCGTGGCGCCCATTCCCACCATGATCACGGCCACGATGCCGTCGAGAATCTTCCACGCCCGAGGTTTGGCAAACACCGGTGCGAGCCTGCGGCCACCGCGGCCGATCAACGTAAACCACAGCACACTCGCCGCGCACGCTCCAATCGCAAACGCCCACTTCGCATTTCCGTGACTGTTGGCAATCGCCCCCATCGTGAGCACCGTATCGAGATACACGTGGGGATTGAGCCACGTCAGCGCCAAGGCCGACCCGATCGCCACCCAGCGCGACGCCATGCGCACCTCGTCGGCGTTGGCAGTAATCGCCTCGCTCGACCGGAGACACCGCCGCGCAGCTAGCAGTCCCAAGGCAACGACGTACGCCGCGCCCGCTATCTTCGCGACGGCGACCACCGCCGGATGCGCCGACACCAGTGCGCCGAGTCCCGCGACCCCCGCGACGATCAGCACCACGTCAGACAGCGCACACACCACGATCACCGGGTTCACATGCACCCGCCGCACACCCTGCTGCAGCACAAAGATGTTCTGCGGCCCGATCGCCACGATCAAGCCCGCTCCGGTGAGCAACCCCGTCATGGCTGCGAGGAAATACGTCGTCATGTCACGAACGTAAGACCGCGTCGTCGACAAGTACAGCGAATGTTTCTGTTGAAACATTAGACTCTCTAATGTGGATCTCGGATCGGACGCCCTACGCACGCTGTCAGCGGTACTCGACGCGGGGACGTTCGACGCCGCGGCAGAACAACTGCACATCACGCCGTCGGCGGTCAGCCAGCGCATCAAGGCGCTCGAGGTCTCCGTCGGCCGCATCCTGGTCCGTCGCACCAAACCGATCACCGCGACCCGCGACGGCGAGGTCCTCGCGCGTATGGCAAAGCAATGGGACCTGCTCAGTCGCGAGGCCCAGCTCGAACTCTCCGGCGATCTCGGCCTCTCCGGTGATCTCGACGACGTCGCGTCCGCACCGTTGGTGGACCGGCCACGCGTCCACCTACCCATCGCCGCCAACGCCGACTCACTCGCGACCTGGCTACTGCCCACACTCGCGCGCTTCCACCGCGAGAATCCCGTTGCCGTCGAGGTGATCCGCGACGACGAGGCGGTCAACAGCTCGCGGTTGGTGACCGGCGAGGTGATGGGCGCGATCACCTCCGATCCCCTCCCCATCCGGGGGACCACACTGCGGCCGCTGGGCATCATGCGCTATCTGCCGGTTGCGACTCCCGAGTTCCTCGATCTCTGGATGCCCAGGGGCGTCGACGATGCCGCGCTCGCGAAAGCGCCCATGGTCCAGTTCGACCGCAACGACGAGTTGCAGCGCAGGGTGCTGGCGATGATGTCGGGCGAGGTACTCGATCCGCCTGCTGTGTACATCCCGGCGTCGACCGAATACCACCGGGCCATCGAGTCCGGGATGGGTTGGGGCGCAGTACCGCTGGCGCAGGTTACCGATGCGCTCCAGGTCGGCCGGGTGGTCACCCTGACCGACCTCTACGTCGACGTGCCACTGTACTGGCAGTACTGGACGCTCGGGTCGTCGCTGCTACGCACACTCACCGAGATGATGGCCGACGGCGCACGAGAGCACCTGCTGCCCCCTGCGTAGCTCGGCGCGTGGCCCGGTGTCAGAGCGTGTCGAGTTGCTCGTCGATCTCCGGAATGCGTGTGATCTGCGGGTGGTCGATGCGTTCGCCGCGGACGACGACCATCCACGGCGATTCGAGATTCCGAAACGACTCGAGCGGATTGTCCTCCAACACAACGAGATCGGCCGATTGTCCCGGCTCGATCGATCCCGTCACGGAATCGATCCCGAGGATGGCGGCATTGACCGCCGTCGTCGCGTGCAGCACCCCTCTCGTGTCGAGATCCGTGTAACGCACCAGGAAGTCGAGTTCGCGCCAGAAGTTGGAGTGCGTGACGTAACTGACCGCGGAGTCGTTGCCGACGCCCATCGCGATGCCGTACTCGACGCAGGTCGCGATTCCCGACACCATCTCGTCGAGCACGAGCTTGGCGTTCTCCCTGACGACGTCGGTGGCGCCACTCACCGACTGGTCGAGTTCGACGAGGGGCAGACACGCCTGCACAGTGGGGATCATCGCGCTGTATCCGCGCAGCGAGTTCGGGTTGTCGAGGAACAACTCGATGACCGCGTCCGACATCTGACTGCCGTGCTCGATAGTGTCGACGCCCGCGCGAAGCGCCGCGAGCACCCCTTCTTCACTCTGCGCGTGCGCCGCGACGATCACCCCGACCGCGTGCGCCTCTTCACACACCGCGCGCATCGCCTGCTCCGACATCTCCGGCCTGCCCGCGTAGCCGACTTCTTTCGCGTCGGTCACGCCCGCGGTCGCGGAGATCTTGATGGTCTGTGCTCCGCGTCGAAGATTCTCGAGGGTGTTGTGCCGCGCCTGCGCGGGTGTGTCACTGGTGAGCGAGATCTGCGGCGCACCGTGACCGTCGGTGATCGGCAGCAGTGGACCCGAGGGCAGGATCGTCGGACCGAGATAGTCGCCTCGCTCGATGGCGTCACGGACGGCCATCACCTCGTAGCGCACGTCGCCGACGCTGCGGATCGTGGTGACACCGCTGTGGAGTTGATTGATCGCATTGGCCTTCGTGCGCCTGGTGGTCAGCCACCTGCCCGCGGGTGAATGCAGAACCTTCGCGACGAGATGTTTGGTGCGGGGCCCGGTGAGCAACGGCGCGAGCGGTTTGCCGTCGGAGAACAGGTGCGCGTGGGCGTTGATCAGCCCGGGGATCACGAACTTCCCTTTTCCGTCGATCACCGCGCGACTGCCGAGTTCGATGCTGCCGGACGGACCGGCGTGTTCGATCGTTCCGGAGGCGTCGACGACGACCGTCCAGTTCTCGTGAACGGTTCCGTCTGCGTCGCCTGTCAGGACGGTGATATCGGTCAGGGCGAACGGGGTGATCATCGGTGTGACTCGGATCCTCTCGGGAGTTCGGTTGCGCCACAGGCTGTGACGCAGCAGGCGGGCATCACCTGCACACAGCGCCGAAGGCGCCATTGCACGCAGCGTCGGAGACGCCACTGCACACAGCGCCGAAGACGCCACTGCACACAGCGTCGAAGACGCCATTGCACGCAGCCTAGCCCTTGCCACTATCGTCGTGCCGTACAACGGATCGGCCGTCCGAGCCCGGAGAGGAGCGCCCGCGCATGTGGTCAGCAATAGGAGACACGCTGCCGCTGGCCGTGGGCTTGGCGCTCAGTCCCGTTGCGCTCGCGACCGCGGTCATGCTCCTGTTGGGCAGCCGTGGACGAGTCAAGACAGCACTGTTCGGCGTCGGCTGGTTCGTCGTGCTGCTGGTGATCACCGCGATCGCGGCAGCGATCGTCGACGTCGCCGACGATGATGCGCCCGAGGCGACGAAAGACGGGGTCGACATCGTCCTGCTGGTCATCGCGGTACTGTTCGCCGTCCTCGCGCTGATCGCCTGGAAGAAGCGCCCGAAGGAGGGCGACGAGGAGAAACCGAGCATCCTCGACCGACTCGACGGACTCAGCGTGTGGGGCGCCTTGGCGATGGGATTCGCACAGGGCGTGATCGTCATCAAGAACATCCCACTGGCAGCCGCTGCGGGAGCACGGCTCGGGGAGGCAGACCTCGACACCGCAGCGCTCATCGTCGGGCTTGTCGTGTTCGCACTCGTCGCCGCGTCCGGCGTCATCATCCCTCTGGTCCTCGCGGTCCTCGGCGGCGAGCGCGCGGCACCGATTCTCGCTCGATTCCGGGACTGGTTGAGCTACAACATGACCACGATCTCGATCGTCGTACTCGTCGTGCTGAGCGCCTACTTCTTCGGGCAGGGGATCGGAATCCTCGACTGATGCACACCACGGTCGCGGACGGTCCGACACAGAGCAAGAAAGGCGCGCGTCGATGACGCTGAACCCAGAAGTCGCCACCGTCGTCATCCTGCTCGTGGCGATCGTCGTGTTCATCTGGAACAGGGTGTCACCCGCGATCGTCGCGCTCGGTGTGACGATCGCATTGTTCGCCACGGGTGTCGTCGACTTCAACGAGGCGATCTCGGGTTTCGGCGACCCGTTGGTCATCTATCTCGCCGGACTGTTCGTCGTCAGTGAAGCTCTCGACGCCTCCGGGGTGACCGCGTGGGCAGGCGCGGTGATGACTCGCTGGGTGGGTCAGAAACCAGCGGCGATCATGAGTGCCGTCATGGTGCTCTGCGCTGTGCTCGCCGCGTTCATCACCCCGAACGGCGCAGTCGCCGCGCTGATTCCGGTGGCGGTGCTCCTCGCCGCGCGCATCGGACAGGCGCCCTCGCGCATGCTGATCCCTCTTGCCTTCGCAGCGCACGCCGGATCGATGCTGACCCTGCTCGGTACCCCGATCAACGTGCTGGTCTCGGAGTTGGCGGAGGAGAACGGCGCGCGGGCGTTCGGATTCTTCGAGTTCGCGATCGTCGGCGTACCCCTGCTGGTGGGCGTCTTGCTGATCTGCGTGGTCCTGGGTCCGCGGCTACTCCCTGAACGCTGGCCTGCGAATGCCACCCACGATCTGAGTCGCTATGCACAGACCATCGCCGCCGAGTATCAGCTATCCGGATCGGACCACGACGTCGACGAGGACAACGGCATCATCGAAGTGGTCATCCCTCCCCGGTCACCGTTCCTCGGCGACGAGGTGTACCCGGGCATGTTCACCGAGGACGGCGACCTGATCATCACGGCCGTTCACCGCAACGGCAAGCTGCTCGACCACGCAGAACTCGAGGTCGGCGACGTCCTCCTGCTACACGGAACGTGGGATGACCTGCAGACCAAGGTGACGGGGGGTGGAATCCTCAGCGTCAACGAGCCGGATCTGATCCGACGGCAGACGGGGCACCTCGGAGCCCGCGCGTGGATCTCGTCGGCCGTGCTGGTGATCATGTGCGCATCCCTGGCTCTCGACGTGGCGCCCCCGGCCATCGTCGTCCTGTGTGCGGCGGCAGCCCTCGTGGCGATGAACGTGATCACGGTGCCGCAGGCAGAGCGCTCGATCTCGCTGCAGACCCTGATCGTGGTCGGGGGGATGGTGCCGATGTCGATCGCGATCCAGACGAGTGGTCTGGCGCAGCGGATCTCGACGTGGATGGTCGACACACTGGGTGGAGGCAGCCCGCTACTGCTGCTGGCCGCGATCGTGATCACCGTCCTGGTGTTGGGGCAGTTCATCAGCAACCTCGCCACCGTGCTGGTGGTGGCACCGATCGCGGTGACCGTCTCCCACACTGCCGACATCTCGGTGCTGCCGATGATGATGGCCATCACTGTGTCGGGGGCCGCCTCGTTCCTCACTCCCGTCGCGACCGCGGGCAATCTGATGGTCCAGGGCCCCGGTGGTTATCGCTTCGGCGACTACTGGAGGCTCGGACTGCCGTGCATCGCGCTCTTCGGCGCGGTGGCGATCTTCATGGTGCCGCTGATCTGGCACTTCTGAGAGCACCTCGCTACCGCCTCCAGCTCCCGCAATCCCCACACGGCAGCCCGTACTCTTCTCCCGTTTTCAGTCATTCCTTCCGGCGCCCACCGATGCGACCTGGGACTTTACGGTGCGTTTGGCGCACAAATGACTGAAAACGGGTGAGGTTTGCTACGCGGTGCTCGTCACCACCGCGTCGTCCAAGGGATGCTCGACCTCGTCGCGCCACAGCCGCGCGACGACGTAGAAGGCGATCGCCGCGGGCACCGGCAGAATGCCGCCGATCACGAACACCGCGGTGAGGCCGATGACGTTGCTCAGCGGCGCGGCGATCGCCATCGACACGGGCATCAGGACGACGGCGACGAAGAAGTCGAGGCTCGCCACCCGTCCCAACAACTCTGGCGGTACCCGACGCTGCAGCAGGGTGCCCCAGAGCACCGACGGGGCGTCGAATCCGAATCCCAGCAGCGCGCCGGCAACGATGAACAGCCACGTGTGTTCGGCGACGCCCATCACGACCAGCGACAGACTCGACAGTCCCCAGATGACGAACATGACGGTGAGGTAGCGCCGCGGCATCCGGATCGACGCGAAGTACGCTGATCCGATCGCCGCGCCCGCGCCGTACGCGGCGAGGACGAGCGCATGGTCTGCCGCACCACCGTGTACGCGTTCACGCAGCGCGAAGGGAACGAGTACCTCGATCGGACCCATCGTCGCCAGTACCAGCAGCGTCGCGAAGAACAAGGTCGCCCACAGCCACGGCGTGCGCAGGACGTAGCCGAACCCCTCCGCGAGATCGGTGACGACCGATCGAACGGGGTTGCCCCGCAGCACTTCTCGATGCCGAGGCAGCGGCTTCATCGCGAGGTAGCACGCCCCCGAACCGATACTCGCAAGAGCAGCCACCACAACCGCAGGCCCGGGGGCAGCGGCAGACACGATCAGGCCCGCGACCATCGGTCCGATCGCCTGGAAGACGACGGGACGGGCGAATCCCTCGATTCCGTTGGCTGCCTGCAACTCCGACGCCGAGACGATCCGCGGCAACAGTGCGGAATACGCCGGGTAGTACATACCGGTGGTGATGCCGCCGAGCAGCGCAGCGATCACCACCATGGGCAAGGTGAGCAGACCGAGCATCGACAGCACGCCGACGACCCCGAACACCAGCATCTTGACGACCTCGAGCGACACAATGATCGACCTTTGTGACACCCGGTCGGCGAGTACCCCGCCCGCGAGGGTCGAGACCACCATGCCGACCGCCGACACACCCGAGGCCCACGCGACCTGAGTGGGACCGCCACCGAGGTCGATGATCTGCCACACCAGTGCGATGGCCCAGACCCCGTCGGAGAACAACGCGAGTATCAGCCCGATGACCAGGCGCCGGAACTGCGCACCCGCCAGCGGTCGCAGAGCGCGCGGCAGCTTGGAATCGACGAACGTGGAACTCACCCTACGATGATGCCGTTTTCGGCAGCGTGTCAGCCAGCGGTTTTCGTCTGCGCCGGGTCCGCGACGGTGTGGAACTCCATGGCCTCGGTGACGTCATAGCGACGCGAATCGATGGCGTCGAGCAGCAGGTTGTGTCGGACCTGCCACGGCGCTTGATCCGACGACTTCGGGAGCGCGACGGCGCCGCGTCGGACATAGCCCGCATCCAGCGCGAACAGCATGTGCTCCGGCAGCGTCGCCGACCCCATGCTCGGCGCGGCCGACGTGTACCCGTGCGACCGCATGTACGCGATCAGATCGACGCGCAATGTCCACGACGCGTTGGTGTACCCGATCGACCACGCCAGGTTCGGCACATCGCTGAGCATGTACCCACGGTAGGCAAACTTCTCGTGCGGCTTGAATTCGACGCCGTCGATCGACAGTCGCGCTCCACCGAACGCGAGCAGTTCGAGTCCGGTTGCGGTGACGATGATGTCAGCGGGTAGTTCGGTGCCCGACACCAGCTTGATCCCGCCGGGTGTGAACCGGTCGATCTGGTCGGTGACGACCTGGGCGTGCCCGGTGCCGAGCGCCTTGTAGAAGTCGGCGTCGGGAATGATGCACAGCCTCTCGTCCCATGGTTCGTACCGAGGGCGGAAGTGGGTGTCGACGTCATAACCCTTGGGGAGGTTTCGTATCGCGATCTGCCGCAGCAGCTTTCGTGACGCTCGCGGAAACCGGCGTGCGAAGAGGTAGATCGACAGCGTGACAAGCGCATTGCGGTAACGGATCACGTCGTGCGCCCACTGCTTGGGCAGCAGTCGCTGAATCCACGGTGTCGTCGGTTCCTGCCAGCCCACCGGGAAAAGGTATGTCGGCGAACGCTGCAGCATCGTCACCTGACCCGCGCGGTCGGCCATGCTCGGGATGAGGGTGACAGCCGTTGCACCGCTACCGATCACGACGACGTTCTTGCCCGTGTAGTCGAGATCCTCGGGCCAGAACTGCGGGTGCACGATGGTTCCGGAAAAGTCCTGAGCGCCTGCGAAGTCGGGGGTATACGCCTCGTCGTATCGGTAATAGCCGGTGCACAAATAGAGGAATCGGGTTGTGTACGTGCGGGTTTCGTCGCCCACACTCGTCGTGACAGTCCAGGTGTCCGACGCGGTGTCGAAGTCGGCCGCGGTGACCGTGACACCGAAGTCGATCTGATCGTGAATCCCGGTGTCCCGCGCGGCCTCTTCGAGATAGTCACGAATCTCGGCACCCGACGCCATGGTCTTGGTTCCACGCCACGGCCGCCACGGAAAGCTGAGTGTGAAGATGTCAGAGTCCGACCGCACCCCTGGATAGCGGAACAGATCCCACGTGCCACCGATGCGTTCACGCTGTTCGACGATCCGGTACCGCAGGCCCGGATTGCGCTCCGTCACACGGTAAGCGGCGTCGATACCCGCCAACCCTGCTCCCACGATGAGCACATCCAGTACGTCGCTCAACTTGCCGCTCGCTTTCTGGTCGTTTTCTTGGCGGCCGTGGATTCTTCAGCCGTTGCTTTCTTGGCGGGAGCCTTCTTCGGTGCGGCCTTCTTGGCAGGAGCTTTCTTCGCCGGCGCTTTCTTGTCCGCAGCCTTCTTGTCGGCAGTCTTCTTGTCGGCAGTCCTCTTGTCCGCAGCCTTCTTCGCAGGGGGCTTGTCGGCGGAATCGTCCGAGCTCTCGTCAACCGACGTGCCCTTGTCTTTCACCGAGGCACGCAGCGCGGCAAGGAGATCCGCGACGTCGGAGTCTTCGTCGGCAGCTTCTTCCTTCTCGTCGCTTTCCGGGAATGCCTCGCCGCCTTCGGCTTTCGCCTCGATAAGCTTCGACAGTTCGTCCTGGTAGGTGTCGGAGAACTCGTCCGGGTCGTAGTCGGTTGCCATCGAGTCGATCAACGACGACGCCATCTTCAGTTCCTGGTCGCGGATCTGCACGTCGTCGCCGAGGAAGTCGAAGTCGGGCTTGCGCACCTCGTCGGGCCACAGCAGGGTCTGCAGGGTCATCACGCCGGGTTCGATGACCCGCAGCGCTGCCATGCGCGTGCGGTTGCGCAAGGTGAACGACGCGATCGCCAACCGGTCGGTCTCCTGCAACGCCTTCGCCAGCAGCACGTAGGCCTTCGGAGACTTCGACGACGGCTCGAGGTAATACGGCTTGTCGAAGTAGATCGGGTCGACCTGGTCGACGGGTACGAACTCGACGATCGAGATCTCCGGGCTCTTCTGCACCGGCAAACTCGCGAGGTCGTCTTTCGTCAGGATCACCGACTCGCCGCTGTCGGTTTCGTAGGCATTGGCGATGTCGGAGTAGTCGACCTCGGTGTCGGTTCCCTCCCGCACCCTGCGATAACGGATGCGCGCACCGTCGGAAGAATCGACCTGATACGACTTGCGGTCGTGACTCTCCGTCGCCGAATACACCTTGACGGGTACGTTGACCAGGCCAAAGCTGAGGTCGCCCTTCCAGATCGAGCGCATGGGCACCATTGTGCCACCGGTCACGTCCCGTCGGGGTTCACCTACCAACCCCGAATCTGGGCACACGCCGGGATTCTGGGCACAATGAACGCATGGCGCCCTCCCAGAGCCTGGAGATCGACGGTCACACGATCGCTCTCACCAACCTGGGCAAGGTGCTGTATCCGGCGACCGGCACGCGCAAGGTCGAGGTCGTCGACTACTACACCCGCATCGCCGACGTCATGCTTCCGCATCTGCGGGGCAGGTTGATCACGCGCAAACGCTGGCCCAACGGTGTCGAGTCGACTCCCTTCTTCGAGAAGGACCTACCGAGCGGGGTTCCCGACTGGATTCCCCGCTACGACGTCGCACACAGTGGCCGAACCATCACGTACGCGATGGCAGACTCGCCCGCGGTTCTCGTGTGGCTGGCACAGATGGCAGCACTCGAACTCCACACGCCACAGTGGATTGTCCCGCCACCCGGCGTACAGGCCGATCCACAGGTATCCGGCCCCAAGGGACTTGGAGAGATCCGCGCGAATCGACTCGTCCTCGACCTCGATCCGGGCCCCGACGTGTCACTCGACGAATGCGCGCAGGTGGCGCTCATGATGCACGAGATGCTCGACGGCGCCGGCCTTGCTTCGTATCCGGTGACCAGCGGCGGCAAGGGAATTCACGTCTACGCACGTTTCGACCGACCCGTAGCACCCGATTCCGCACGCACTGTTGCGCGTGAAATCGCCTCGACGCTCGCGGCGGCACATCCGAAGACGATCACCGCGACGATGTCGAAATCCGAACGCGCCGGCCGAGTCTTCATCGATTGGAGCCAGAACAGCGCGTCGAAGACGACGCTCGCGCCGTATTCGATGCGCGGACGCGAGGAACCCTGGGTCGCCGCACCGCGGACGTGGGACGAACTCGCCCGTCCGAGACTGACGCAACTGCACTTCGGCGAGGTACTCGAACGCGCCGCCGATGGCGATCTGCTCGACGGCCTCGACGGCCTCGACGAGCCCTACACACCAGCCACCGACGACGCGACAACAACCACCAGCGGCTCCGCCGACTCCGCAGACGACTCCGCGAATGCAGTCGACGACATGGGCCCGCGCCCGGTCGTCGACCTCAGCACCTACCGCGCCAAGCGCGATGCGTCGAAAACCCCGGAACCCTTCGGCGACGACATGCATCGTCGACGTCGCGCGCAGTCGTCCGACACCGATCCCGCTGACACCGACGACACCGACGACTACGACACCTCCGGCGCGGCGTCGGCAGAACCTATCTTCGTGATCCAAGAGCATCACGCCCGCCGCCTGCACTACGACTTCCGGCTCGAACGCGACGGCGTGCTCGTCTCCTGGGCCGTGCCGAAGAACCTGCCGACCGATCCGGGTCAGAACCGGTTGGCCGTGCACACCGAGGACCACCCCCTCGACTACGCCGACTTCTCTGGCGACATCCCCGGCGGGGAGTACGGGGCAGGGCACGTGGAGATCTGGGATCACGGCACATACGAAACCGAGAAATGGCGTGAGTCGGAGATCATCGTCCGCCTCCACGGCGAACGAATCCAGGGCCGATACGCACTCATCAAGACCGGCGACAAGAATTGGCTCGCGCACCTGATGAGCGACGAACCACGCCCCATCCTTCCCGACAGCCTCACACAGCCGCGCCCGATGCTGGCAACCGACGAACCCGTCGAACGTCTCGACGGCAGGGACTGGGCATTCGAGGGTAAGTGGGACGGGTACCGAATCCTGTTGCGCTCCATCGATGGCGACTTCCGGCTCACCTCACGGTCGGGGATCGACATGACCGCCGACTTCCCCGAATTGCGCTCAGCAGCAGACGAACTCGGCCTCATCGACGTCGTCCTCGACGGTGAGGTCGCCGCCGTCGACTCCAGCGGGCACACCAACTTCACCCTGCTGGCCTCCCGCAATAACACCGCGGAGGCGTACTCGCTCAAGCTGTACCTCTTCGACATCCTCTACCTCAACGGCACATCGCTGCTGCGCAAACCGTGGTCGGAGCGTCGACAACTCCTCGAGGCCCTCGCTCCCGCATTCAAAGAGTCTGCGTACGTGGAGATCCCACCGCTACTCCCGGCTCCCGGCTCGGCTGCCGTGAGCCACAGTCGCGACCACGGACTCGAGGGTGTCGTCGCGAAACGTAAGACGTCGACATATCAACAGGGACGTCGAAGCAGCCAGTGGCGCAAGCAGAAGAACTGGAGCGACATCGAGGTGGTCGTCGGCGGTTACCGCCTCGGCCGCGGCAATCGTGAAGGCGTCATCGGGTCGCTGTTGGTCGGACTGCCGGAAGAGACCGGGCTGCGATACGTCGGTCGGGTGGGTACCGGGTTCACCGAGGCGTCGTTGAAAAGCCTTGCAGAAGAACTCAAGCCACTCGAGATCTCGCGGAGCCCGTTCCTGGAGAAGCTCGACCGCCCCGTCGCGTCCACCGCGACCTGGGTGCTACCCAAGATCGTCGGCGAGGTTCGGTTCATGGACTGGACGAGCACCGGCCACCTCCGCCACCCGAGCTGGCGCGGAATCCGCCGCGACAAACTTCCGGGCGACCTGTGACGATCCCAAACCCCATCCGCCACCTGTGAGAGGACACCGAACATGACCGACACCTACGACACCGTCGGGGAGAACGTCACCGTCGCGGCCGCCGACGGCGACGCGGAGGCCTATCTCGTCCGACCAGACAGCGAGAACGAAGGTAGCGAGAATCCAGATGGCGATTACCCCGGCGTGCTGTTCATCATCGACGCCATCGGGCTGCGCCCGCAGACCCGTCGCATGGCCGACCGCATCGCGTCGTGGGGCTACGTCGTGCTGGTTCCGAATGTCTTCTACCGCTGGGGCTCCGCCGAGGAGACATCGCCGGACGATGAACTCCTCGACGCCGAATCGCGCGAGCAGTTCTTCAGTGCTGCCATGCCGCGCGTGCGCGCGCTCACCGACGATCTCGCCGTACCCGACCTCGCCGCATATATCGACGCATTGGAGGCCACACCCGGCGTCTCGAAGGGCCCGATCGGCGTGACCGGATACTGCGCGGGCGGCAGACTCGCCCTGCTGGCCGCGGCGACCCGACCCGACGACGTCGCAGCGCTCGGCATGTTCCACACGGGCGGATTGGTCACACAGTCATCAGACAGTCCGCATCTGCGCCTCGCCAACGTCGACGCCCAGGTGCTCGCCGTGCACGCCGACCGCGACCGTTCGCTTCCTCCAGAAGCGATCGCCCAATTCGAGCACGCTCTCATCACCGCGGGCGTCACTCATTCCGCGACTGTCTACCCGGGCGCCCAGCACGGCTACACGATGGCCGACACCGCGGTGTACAACCACGACGCCTCCGAGTACCACTTCGCCGAGCTACAGAAGTTGTTCGCGCACACGCTGCACCGATAGCCGAGTTGCACTGGACACCACACTGCACACCTTCCCGACATCGGCTATTCGGCCGCCGCAAGTGAGTCTCTCGCCACGCCCACGGGCCTCGCTTCGCGATCGGCAACTCCGTTGGCTATGTTCAGTGTGTCCAAACCCCCGGGAGAGCCTGTGTTCGTTGTCGCGCATATCAGCGACCTGCATTTCAACGGCACCCGATTCAATCGCAGCCGCATCGAATCGACGTTGAGCTATATCAACGCGCGCGCGAAAGGTATCAATGTCCTTCTGATCACCGGTGACATTGCCGACGAGGGCAGCCCGAGCGAGTACCGCGAGGCCTCACTCGTCATCGACAGCCCGCTGCCCATCCTCATCACCGAGGGCAATCACGACGAGCGCGCCGCGTTCAACGCGGGCATCCTCAAAGCCGAGTCGTCGGCGCCCATCAACTCGTCCGCACTCGTCGACGGCGTGTTGTTCGTCGTGGTCGACAGTTCGATCCCTGGCCGCAACGACGGCTACATCGACGACGACACACTGTCGTGGATGTCCGCGGAGATCGCCGCGCACGGACCCGACACGCCGGTGTTCGTCGCGTTCCACCATCCGCCGGTCACGCTGGAGATGCCGTTCATGGACACCATCCGCCAGACCGGCGAACAACGCCTCGCAGCTCTTGTCGACACGCATCCCAACATCGTCGCGTTCCTGTGCGGACACGCGCACACGCCCGCGGTCACCCGATTCGCCGACCGACCGCTGTGCGTCGCACCCGGTGTCTCCTCGACGCTGAACCTGCCCTTCGAGGGCCACGACATCGTGAACCGCGGTCAGCCGCCCGGCATCGCCTTTCACATCCTCGACGACGCCGGACGGCTGATCACACACTTTCGCTCGGTCATGTTCTAGCGCGCTCCGAGCGGGATGTTCCAGCGACTTCGCGGTCGAGCAAACCACTCACGTGATGGCCGACGCCTGCCAGATGGATACCGGTTTGGCTGACCTCGTAGACCTGTGCGGTACGAATGTCGAAGTACAGTCCGATGATTCGCAGACGTGCCTCTGCCGCTGCCCGGCCGACCAATTGATGGCGACTCAGAATCTCCACCTGCTTGGCGACGTTGACCACGGCGAGCTGATCCACATCGTTGAAACCCATTCTGGCGGCGGATCTTCCGGCGGGATGCCCGAGTTGCAGTGCTGTCCGACTCGGTTCGGCCTGGGCCAGCCACGAGCGGATCGGCGAACTCGACGCCGCATCCGAGGACGCTTCGCGGCCACGACTCTGGTCGAGCACCGCTCGCATCGCACCGCACGATGAATGTCCGCAGACCACCACGGCGGTTACGCCGACCTCATTGATCGCGAAATCCAGTGCGGCCTCGATGGATTCAGCGCCACCCTGAGGTCCCCCGACGAGGTTGCCTACATTGCGCACCGTGAACAGGTCGCCGGGACCGCTCGAGGTGATGATATTCGGCATGATGCGCGAATCGGCACAGGTGAGGAAGAAGGCGTCCGGCTGCTGGTAGTCGACAACATCCTGCAGGTGGCCACGCAGCACGTCAGCGTGTTCGCGGTGATAGTCGGTGACGCCCGCCATGATCGACCGCAGCGATGCCGGGACGTCGGCAACAGCCTTGTCGTCGACCGGGATCCGTTGGCTGCGCCAGGGTGTCAGACCGACGATGCCGCCGGTGTGTCGACGAGGCGGAGCGAGCGGCGCATGCTCGATTCGAGCCCGCCCGCGCTCGACGATCGTGACCTCATTGCCCGTGGCCTCGCGCGCACGCACCCAGTCGGAGATCATCTCCGATGCCGCGTGGTCGAGGAAGTCGACGTCGAATTCCACTGTGACCGGGACGTCGTCGGGAACCTTGCTCAGAGTGCTGTTGAATCGCGGCATGGAGAGGAAGCTCAGCGATCCCCGTACCGCGATCAGCCATTCGTCCTATTCGCCTGTCGCCACCGGTCCTGAGTTGATCTCGACTCGGATGACCCGCCAGAGGACCAATGCCACAGCGAGGGCAAGGCCGATTGCCACACCCTCGAGAAGGTTCAGGAAGACGACGCTGACAACGGTCACGCCGTACACCCACAGGTCGCCGGTGCGCAGAGCGGTTTTCATGTGCGCCAGCTTCACCAGTTGCATGCCGATCACCACGAGAAGCCCGGCGAGCGCCGCCAGCGGGATCTGCTCGACCAGTGCCGTCAGGAACACCGCGAAAACGAAGACCCACACGCCGTGCAGAACCGCCGACCACCGAGTACGTGCTCCGGCAGCGACATTCGCGGTGCTCCGCACGATCACGCCGGTGACCGGAAGTCCGCCCAGGAGTCCGGACGTCATGTTCGCGCTGCCCTGCCCGATGAGTTCGCGATTGAACCTGCTGCGCGGACCGTCATGCATTTTGTCGACGGCAACGGCAGAAAGCAGGGATTCGACACTGGCGATCAGTGCGACGGTGAGCACGCCGAGAACGAATCCACCCCCATTGCCCTGGGGCAGTTCAGGCAGCGAGATGGCGTCGAAGAAGTTGCCGTCGAGGCGAACCCGCTCGACGTCGAGGTTGAGTGCAGCCGCCAGCGCCGTCGCGAGTGCGATCGCGGCGAGAGGTCCGGGAATCTTGCGTGCGCGTGCGGGGAGGAACTTCCAACCCACCATCACCACGATCACGATGATTCCGATCGAGGCGTCGGCCCAACTGATGTCGCCGATCCGCTCGGGCAGTTCGCTGATGTTGGCAAGTGCAGAACTCTTCGACTTGCCTCCGAGTAGTACATGAATCTGTTGCAGCGCGATGGTGATTCCGATTCCGGCCAGCATCGCGTGCACCACCACCGGCGCAATGCCGAGAGCGGCGGTCGCAATCCGACTGACACCGAAGAGAATCTGCAGAATTCCTGCGCCAACGGTGATCGCACACGTCACCTTCCAGCCGAAGTTGGTGACGAGTTCGGCCACCACCACCGTCAGTCCCGCGGCGGGCCCTGAGACCTGGAGCGGGCTACCGCCGATCAATCCCGCCACCACACCACCGACCACCGCCGCGATCAGGCCGGCCATGACGGGCGCTCCGGAGGCTACCGCGATGCCGAGTGAAAGTGGCAGCGCCACAAGGAAAACAACAAGAGATGCCGGAACATCGTATTTCAGAACTCCGCGCCATCGATCGCGGGATGGTTGGGCCGTGTCTATCCGTCGAGAATCTGTCGGGGTAGTTGCCATGCAACGAACGTACAGAGCGAGACCTCATCAGAGTTGTCCCGAAGAAGAATATTCTTGTGAGACTTGTACAGCCCGATTTTGATTGTGACTCAGTTCACGCCTACATCGAAAGTCGTTGCGCCATTCAACTTTTCGATCCGGTCTGCAGAAGCTGATCAAGAATCTTGCCGCCGATGTCAGGGATAAGTCCTGGTCCCGTGTCCGGAAGATCATTCGGCAGACCGGGGATATTCGGGATCGGTAATTCCGAATTCTTAGTGGTTGGAATTCGCGCGGCGCGAGTCGCTTCGAGGCGAATGCCTTTCTGCTGATCTTTCGTCAGTGTTTTGAGATACTTCGCCAAATCAGTTGCAGTGGTGACAGATCCGCCCACCTTGAGTCCCACCGCGGCGAAGTCGGCAGCGGCTCGTCGAATGTGGTTGGGCGAGGTGACCAGCACGACGTTCGATATGCCCATCGGTCCAAGTATCGCGGCCGTGTTCTGTGCGTTCGAGACCGTCGACACCGACTTGTCCTCCATCGTCACCCGCGACGCGTCGACACCGTTGGCGACAAGCCACTTCTTCATTGCCGACGCCTCCGTGATGCCTTTCTTCGGCGCGCCGCCGGTGACGACGATCGGGAGCGACGGCGCCGCGTCGGCCTCGGCCTTGCCCGCCGTCAGCCGTTTCGCCAGTTCGGGTGCCATGGCACCGTCGGCGGCGAGCCCGTATCCGAGTACGACTATCGCCGCACGCCCCGATACCGGCGCAGGCGAGGTGGACGGGACGATCGCGGCGGCGTCGGACACACCCGCGGTGATGTTGCGGACGCTCGTCGCGAGAGTCGAATTGATCATCGACAGTCTGCTCAGCGCCGCCTTGCCGGTGGGGGCATCGTCGGCCTGATCGGACCATATCGACTGCAGTGCGAGTGAATCAGCGTCAGCGGGTGCGACAACCAGCGACTGCTTCAGGGCCTCGAGTCCGCCCGCCACGTCACT
>NZ_DLSO01000100.1:20936-36797 GCF_002500165.1 Gordonia sp. UBA7860
GCCCCCCCGCCACGTCACCAGACGCGAACTTCTGCTGAGCGGAGTTGTAGAGCGACGCAGGGTCGACGGCAGTCGCGGTCGGTTGCACCTGGGTGTGGTGCACGACGGGCAACGAACCGACCGCACCGCCCACTGCTGCCGCCGCGACGAGCGCGACGACGCCGCGTCGAACCCGGTTCACTCTGGTCACATGAGTCACTTGCGTAACTCTAAGGCTCTTTGCGACGCGCTGGGTCTCCCTGCAATCCCAAGTCGATAACGGCGGGGGCTAACTGACTCCGTTGAGCCGGTCCACCGAGGCGAACAGGTCTCCGACGCGATAGTTGTTCACGGCAACGTAGTTGGGAATCATGTGCCGCTCGGCGCGACACTGCTCGAGCCGGTTGAACAAGAACTCCTCGCGATTGACCACACCGGCATCGCGAATCCTGCTGGTGAAGTTGCTCATCCAGTGATTCACCAGAAACAGTGGCGCTGTGGTCGACCCACGGTTCCGGTCGCAGTTGAACTCGGCCGTCGTGCGGAATTCGTAGGGGGTGTCCTGGGTCCACTCCTTGCCGTCGAGCAGCCATGGCCGCTCGGTGCCTCCACCGACGTTCTCGTGCAGCCAGACCAGCGTGTGCCGGGTGTCGATCATCTGGCGCAGCGTAGGCCACGGTTGACCAAGGGTCGGGGTGTAGAGCCGGTCGTAGAGTCCCGCCTGCCGCAGCAGGGTCTCCACATCGGCGGGTGCCACCATGTCCTGCACGAAGAACGTGACCACCTCGTTGGGGTGGCGGTCCATCCACTCACGCACCTTGATCATCAGCGGCAACCACTCGGTCGAACCCAGTTCGCACAGTTCGTGACACAGGTAGGGCTTGACCGGTCCGACAGGGGTCAGATCGAGGGCGTCGCGCACCCTCAGTGCACTCTGCACGGTCTGGGCCCCATAAAGCTGTTCCGCCGCCGCCAACGCCTGTGCGCGGCTGTCCTGAGTGTTGGCGATGATCGGCGGCTTGTTCGACATCTGACCGTTCCAGCTGTCGATGAGGAACACGCGGATGCCGTCGTCGAGTTGCCCCATGACACCGGTTTCCTGTTCCGCGAGAAACCATCGGTTGCCATCAGCCGCCGACATCGAATTGTGTGTCCCGGGAAACGCCACGTCGTTGTACGGCCGATCGCACAACTCCACGTGACCATTGCACGCGTTCGGATCATCTTTGGCGACAACGGAACTCAACGTCGGTGTCGGCTGCGGCCACGCCAGCACGCCGACTGTCGCCAGCAGTGCCGCTACGCCGACCATCGCAACGATCGGAATCGCCAACCGGGCGACGACCTGCCGCCGATCACTGCCCTGCAGTTGCCTATTCGCCGCACGCAGCAACTCCCCCGCTCCTGCGATGACGGCACATGCCCCGAGCACCACGGCGACAACCGTGACGAATGTCAGCGGTCGCAGCACCGCCAGCACACCGAGTAGCACCAGCACCCCACCACGCGCGGCAATGGCCGCAGGCGTCGAGGGTCGTCGTATCACCCACGCGCGCAGGCGCTCTGCGAGTCTGTCGAGATCGTCGACCGGCGCGAGACTCGACGCCGCGCGCACGGCCAGCCCGATCAGCGCCGCTATCGCAGCGATGATCCACAGCCTGCCGTCGACCTCGCGCCAGACCGCGACTGTCACTGCACCGTCGAGGGTGTCGGTCGGGATGACGGCGGCAATGATGGTGCAGGCGAGCAGGATTGCGGCCACGAGCGCGGCGAACCAGATGATCGCGCCACCGAGTGTGTCGGTGACCGCGGCGACGCGCGCGGCTCGACCCTTCTCCACGGGCGGAGGTCGGATGAACGCCGCGCCAACGATCAGCAGCAGGCCCAGTAGCGGCAACAACCAGGCCAACACCCGAACCCATCTGACGTAATCGAGAATGCCCGAGTCCCATTCGCTCGCGCCGATCGCGGAGAGCGTGACGTCCATGTTGTTGGGGAGTCGAGCAGCGACGTCGGGTGCCACCGTCCGCAGCGCGGCGACGGTGACCGCCCCGAGATCGGCGAGACGCAGCACGAACAGATTGCTGTCGCCCGTGGCGATCGATCGGTGGATCGACGCGGTGAGTCCCCGCACCGCAGGACCCGCCGCGGGACTCGACACCGCCGAGATCGACACCGATTCCACCAGCGGACGCAGCGCAACGAGTTCTGGCGACGCCGAGATGATCTTGCCGGACACGAGCAGGCCGAGTTGCCTCGCGACCGCGGGATCCTGCCGGATCGAGTCGACATGCGCGGCGAACCGCGCGCTGTTGACGGCCTCGCGGTTGACCAGACCCGCGAACAACCCGCCGAGCAGACACAGCACTCCGAGACCGAACACGACGTGCGAGATAACCGTGCGCGCTCGGGAACCTTCGACAGTCATCACATACACATAGCAGCGGGCGACACGTCGTGCCGCCCGCTGCTATCGAATCGTAAAGCTGTTCCTCGCCGTCGTGGAGTGCCGATAGGCGTGCTACAGCGCCTTGAGCTCCTCGATGACCTCACTGACCGACTTCTTCGCGTCGCCGAACAGCATCGACGTCTGCTCTGCGGTGAACAGCGGGTTGTCGATGCCTGCGTATCCCGAACTCATCGAACGCTTGAGAACGATGACCGATCGGGACTGGTCGACGTTGAGGATCGGCATTCCGTGAATCGGCGACGACGGGTCGTTGCGCGCCGCCGGGTTGGTCACGTCGTTGGCGCCGATGACGATGGTGACGTCGGTGCGAGTGAACTCGCCGTTGATGTCGTCCATCTCCTTCATCGAGTCGTAGGGCACGTCGGCCTCGGCCAGCAGCACGTTCATGTGGCCGGGCATACGACCCGCGACCGGGTGGATCGCGTACTTGACCTCGACGCCCTTGTCCTCCAACAGGTCTGCCATTTCCTTGACGGTGTGCTGCGCCTGGGCGACAGCGAGACCGTATCCCGGAACGACGACAACCTGGTTGGCATAGGCCATCTGGATCGCGGCGTCGGCAGCCGAGGTGGCCTTGACCGTTCCGCCCGCACCACCGGCAGCACCCGCGGCACCGGCGTCGCCGCCACCGAAGGACCCGAAGATGATGGCGGGAATGGAGCGGTTCATGGCCTTGGCCATGAGCATCGTCAGGATCGAACCCGACGCTCCGACGATCATGCCCGCGACGATCATCGCCTGGTTGTTCAGCGCGAGACCCGCAGCGGCAGCGGACAATCCGGTGAGTGCGTTGAGCAACGAGATGACCACGGGCATGTCGGCGCCGCCGATGGGGAACACCACGAACAGACCCATCAGACCCGCGACGACGAGCAGGATGACGATCCAGTACCACGGGGTCGCGTTGGTCGAGCTTGCCTTCACACCGATGACCACGGCCACCGCGACGGCCACGATCGCCAGCACGACGTTCGCGACCTGGAACAGTTTGGCCGCTGCGACGAGCTTCTTCTCGAGGTTCTTGTTGAGCAGTTCCTGCAGCTTCGCGAATGCGACCAGCGAACCCCAGAAGGAGATCGAACCGATGATGGCCGCGAAGAGCGATCCGACGATCACGGCCACGTTCGGCTCGTGCGGCACCTGGGTGAAGCCGTCGTACTCGATGTACTCGGCCCACGCGATGAGCGCGACCGTTCCGCCGCCGACGCCGTTGAAGAGCGCGACCAACTGCGGCATCGCCGTCATCTTGGTCTTGAGCGCCGGCGGGATGCCCAGCGCGACACCGATCGCGAGACCGATGGCGATCAGCACCCAGTTGACTGTCGGGACACCGACGTCGCCTGCGTTGTTGTAGACGCTGAGCAGGGTCGCGACGATCGCGATGCCCATACCCGTTGCGGCGATCCAGTTTCCGCGCACAGCGGTCTTGGGACCGGTCAGTCCCATGAGGCCGTAGATGAACAGCGAGAAGGAGACGATATAGAGAGCCGTGACGCCGTAGCCCAGGCCTTCGGAGACCTGTCGGGTCGACTCGCTCGCCAGTACCGTCGAGGCGAGGATGGCGCTCACTTAGCAGACTCCTTCTTACCCTTGAACATTCCGAGCATGCGGTCGGTGACGAGGAAGCCGCCGACCACGTTGAGCGTGCCGAAGATCAACGCGACGAACGCGATGATGCGAGTGCCCCAATTGGCATCTGCCGGAAGCGAACCCAGCACCACCAGCGCACCGAGCACGACGATGCCGTGAATGGCGTTGGTACCGGACATGAGTGGGGTGTGCAGCGTGTTGGGCACCTTGGAGATGACCGCGAAGCCGACGAATCCCGCGAGAACGAGAATGGCGATGTTCGCCATGAGACCGGTGTACATCAGGCCTTCACCTCCGAGCTGGTCGACGTCGACCCGGTCACGCATGCGGATGCGATGACCTCATCGTCGAAATCGGGTGCGATGGCGCCGTTCTCGTCGAGCATCAGCTCGATCAGCGCCTGCAGGTTCTTCGAGTAGAGCTCGCTGGCGTGCTCGGGCATCGTCGCCGGCAGGTTCAGCGGCGACGTGATGGTGACGTCGTGCTTGACGACGGTCTGCCCCGGTTCGGTCAGCTCGCAGTTGCCGCCGGTTTCACCTGCGAGGTCGACGACGACGCTGCCGGGCTTCATACCCTCGACGGCAGCGGCGGTGACCAGGCGAGGTGCCGGACGTCCCGGCACCAGTGCGGTGGTGATGACGATGTCGAAACCCTTGATCGCGTCTTCGAGCGCCTGCTGCTGCTTGGCACGCTCGTCGTCAGTGAGTTCACGGGCGTATCCGCCCTCACCCGCGGCGTCGATTCCCAAATCGAGCCACTGAGCGCCGACCGAACGGACCTGCTCGGCCACCTCGGGTCGCACGTCGTAACCGGTGGTCCGGCCGCCGAGGCGCTTGGCGGTTGCCAGCGCCTGCAGACCCGCGACACCCACGCCGAGTACCAGCACCGTCGCGGGCTTGACGGTGCCGGCCGCGGTCGTGAGCATCGGGAAGAATCGCGTCGACTTGTCGGCCGCCACGATGACCGACTTGTAGCCGCTCACGTTGGCCTGCGAGCTCAGCGCGTCCATGACCTGCGCGCGCGAAATACGCGGAATCGCCTCGACGGCGTATGCCTCTACGCCTGCTTCCTTCAGCGCGCCGACCTTGGTGTCGGCATTGCGCGGCGCCAAGAAGCCGATCAGCTTCTGACCGCGCCGCAACTTGGCGATCTCGGCATCGCTCGGCGGCGACACACGAAGCACCACATCCGCCGCGTACGGATCGCCGATCGTTGCTCCTGCCTCGACGTATGCGTCGTCGGGGATCAACGCCTCCACACCGGCACCCGATTCGACGGTTACCGGCACTCCCTTACCTACCAGCGTCGCAACGACCTTCGGGACGAGCGCCACGCGACGCTCACCCTCGGCCGTTTCGCGCACGACTCCCACACTCATATTGTCTGTTTCTTCTCTGTCTTCTTCGGCACTGGTCTTGGTCAGTACTCGATCTTGTTTGGGTACGAGCGCACGGCGATCCGCGGGTTTTCTCCTCCGGTCACAACGTGTGGCGCCTCGTCGGGGCGCGTTCGTCAATGAGGTGGTCATCCGCACGCCGCGCCCGCTCGAAATTCGGTGCGACGAACATAGCATGACCTCATCAGACGCAGATCACGCCGTTGAATTGCTCACTTTTACTTGACGCGGCCGCTGAGCGGTCGGGGCGTCCGGGTGGCCTGATCAACCGCTGGGGCCTCGGGGACCACCGTCGGCGCGGTGTCGGAGGCTGTGTGGGTCTCGGCGGCCTTGTCGGTGGGCGTGGTGGTCTTGCCGGTGTGTGTGGGAGCGGGGGTCGGCGCTGGGTCGGCTGAGGTCGACGGCGCGGTGGTGCTCGGGGTCAACTCTGTCGTCGTAGCTGGCCCTGTGGTCGTGGCCGGCCTTGTGGTCTTGTCTGTCGCGGCGGCTCTGTCGGCGAGGTAGTCGCCGAAGGTCTCGCCGGACTCGGTCGGGGTGGTCGTCGCGGTGGTCGTCGCGGTGGCTTTGCGGGTCGACGCGCTTACCGTCGACTCACTCGCGGTCGACGAGCTCGTGTTCTCGGGCGCGTGCCATGTCTTACCCTGCGCGGCGAGGGCGTCCGGGTCGGTGACCGGTACCTGCAGCCCGAGCGCGTCGTAGAGCGCAACCTGGATCTCGCGCGGCGTCGGCACCTTGACGCCTGCGACTGTCGACGCCTCGCCGGGTTCCGGTACGGGAACCAGGGCGTCGAGCACGTCGTCGAATTCTGGCGGCACGGGTATCCCCAAGCTGCGCAGGAAGATTCCATACGGATTGCCGCCGTCGAGGACCACGTAGGTGGTGTTGCCGACCTCCCTGGTCGAGACCACCTGATACTGATTCACCAGGTTGCCCTTTTGTCCGTGGATCGTGGCGCCGGGCAGGAAGTAGAAGGCCGACGTCAACGGATGCGCGAGTGGATTTCCCAAGCCGCACACCGAATCTCCACGCACGCAATAGGAGATGACCTGAATGTCGCCGGTGTCCGACTCATCGCGCGCGCCATTGGTGTACGCGCCGGGGATGAAGCTGGGGATGACGGTTTCGATGCCGCTGTTGGGGAAGCGCGAGTCGGCGCCGACCACCACGACGATGTTGGCGTCCGGGATCGCACCCGGATCGCCCGCCGCATACTTCTGGTGGAGTAGGTAGGCGATGTTCAACGCGACCGGACCGCTCTGCGAGTAGCCGTTGAGAACAATGGCGCCCGATTCGCCGCGGTCGGCCCATGCCTTCTCGGCGTCGGCCAACCCGTTGGCGGTGCCGATGTCGACCGAATGGTTGTACGTTCCGGTTCCGCTGAGGTCGAACTCCTTGCCGCCGACAACGATTCCAAAGGCCGCAGGGTACTGCACGACAACAATTTTCGGGTTGTACGAACCCCCACCATGCGGTGCGTCGTAGAACCCGACGTCGACGGTGCGACCGTACTGGTCGCCTCCCATCGGGGAGCCTGCGCCACCGATCGCCGTCGAACTGATCGACCTGAAATCGCTGGTGCCGGGAACGAGGATCACCGTCGAGTCTTCCCCGAGGTTCTCCGGGAGCCAGGTGGGTTTGTCCCGGATCGGCGTCGGCTCGTGCCAGGATGACGGGAACTGCACCGAGGAAATCTGCACTGAGGGGAACTGCACCGAGGGGAACTGCACCGAGGGGAACTGCACGGGACTCGACGCGCTCGTCGACGTCGCGCTCGCGGTGCCGGGTGTCAGCAGCATGGCCGCAGCGCACACCGCGAGTCCAGAAGTGATGATTCTGTGCATGTGACCCCACCCTCCACGTGTGCTGCGTCGAAGGGTAGCCCCCGCCCGTCGTCTTCCGCGCGTGGCGCCCCCTGGCGCATCCTGCTCAGCCGACGGTGTAGTCGCGGGAATCGAGTCCTGTCGCGCCGTCGGGAACCGGATCGGCCTCGGTTTCGGTCTGCGCCTCGCCGTTTTTGTCGATGGCACGGCATTCGACGGTGTGCTTTCCGCTCGTCGCCTGCCAGGTGAACTTCCACTGGCGCCAGGTGTCGATGCTGTACTCGGTTGCCAGTTGCGCGTCCTGCCAGGGCCCGCGGTCGATACGAACCTGCACGGCGGAGATACCCGTGTGTTGCGCCCACGCCGTCCCGGCGATGATCACCTCGCCGGGGTTGACCGAACCGCCCGCGGGACGGTCGATGCGCGACGCGAGCTTGATCGGACCAAGCGCCGACCACCCGCGCGTCGTCCAGTACGCCTGGGCGTCGGAGAAGCGGGTGAGTTCCCAATCGGTCACCCACTTCGTCGCCGACACATACCCGTACAGGCCCGGAATCACTTGTCGTACAGGGAATCCATGTTCGATCGGCAGTGGCTCGCCGTTCATCGCGACGGCGAGCAGCGCGTCCCGCTTGTCGGTGATCGCCGACACCGGCGTCCCCGCGGTCCAGCCGTCTGAGCTCGTCGAGAGCAACATGTCGGCGCCCGGGCGCACGCCTGCCCGGTCGAGGAGGGTCTTCATCGGCACGCCGAGCCAGCGGGCATTGCCGATGAGATCGCCGCCGACCTCGTTGGATACGCACGTCAATGTCACGACGCGCTCGGTCATGGGCATGGCGAGCAGTTCGTCCCAGGTGAGGGTGAACTCCTCGTCGACCAGGCCGTGCACCCGCAGCGTCCAATCTGTGGTGGTCAGTTGAGGCACCTGCAGCGCGGTGTCGATGCGGTAAAACGACGCGTTGTCGGTGACGTACGACGTCGCGCCCTGCACACCGATCTCGGCGCCCGCGGGGATCGGCGGCGCCGGTGAGGCGGGCGCGGGCAGCTTGATGCCCGCACGGTCGGCGACGGTGCGCGCGGCGTCGGCAAGCAATTTGCGGCCGACGGCACCGACGGCGATGGCGGCGACCGCGATTCCCGCGGCCGTCAGGACGAAGCGCCGTGGGACCCCGGACTGCTGTTCGTCGTCCTGCTGTTCGTCGTCCTGCTGTTCGTCGTCCTGCTGTTCGTCGTCGAGGGTGGATTGCGGGGCGCCGAGTTGTCGAAAGAGCAGTCGCAGCACCCCGATACCGACGACCCCGGCGAGCAGCGACGGAATGATGTAGGCGCCGCTCGAACCCGACCGGTTGAGTGCCGCGACCACCCCGAGCACCGCGAACACTCCGATCACGACGCAGCCGAAGGGAGGTCGACGCCGCTCCAGCACGCCCGTTGCCGCTGCGAGGACGACGATGATCAGCGCCATCCCGGTGAACAGGGCGGTCTTGTCCGAGGTACCGAAGGTGCCGATTGCCCACTCACGGACCGCCTGCGGCGTGTGGTCGACGACCGTCGAACCGACGGCGAAGAACGGCGAACTGTTCTCCGAGATCGGAACCGCGCACAACTCGCCAACGGCGAGGCCCGCACCGACGGCGATCAGCCCGGCGACCGCTGCGGGGCCGTCATGAGTCGACGGTCGACGGTTGTCGTCGACGTCAGGTCTGGTGAGGGTTCGTCCCGAGGACACACTCCTTGATACCTCTCGAGCCTGAGGAGAGAGCAAACGCAGGACCATCAATCACTAGAACACGTTCTAGTTTGTGGTCTACGCTAATCCGCATGGCTGACGGCACACGGATTCCCGACACCCTCCCCCTCGGCGCGGTGACGCAGTTCAGCGACGAGGTCGACGTCGTGGTGATCGGACTGGGCATCGCGGGCGGATGCGCCGCGGTGGAGGCGGCGTCGAACGGGGCACGCGTTCTGGTCCTCGAACGTGCTGCGGCGGCAGGCGGAACGACGGCGCTCGCGGGCGGACACTTCTACCTCGGCGGCGGTACGGCGGTCCAGAAAGCCACCGGGCACGACGATTCCGCCGAGGAGATGGAGCGGTACATCACCGCGGTCTCCAGCGATCCGGAGCCGGACAAGATCCATGCGTACTGCGTCGACAGCGTCGAGCATTTCGATTGGCTCGAGGCTCTCGGCTTTCAGTTCGAGCGAAGCTATTACCCGGAGAAGGCCGTCGTCCAACCCGAGACGCAGGGCCTGATGTACACCGGCAACGAGAAGGTGTGGCCGTTCAACACCATGGCCGTTCCCGCCCCGCGTGGGCACAAGGTTCCGGTCCCCGGCGACACGGGTGGTGCCGCGATGATCGTCGAGTTGCTGGTGAAACGTCTCGCCGACCTCGGGGTGGAGGTGCGCTACGAAACCGGCGCGCGGCAACTCGTCGTCGACGACGGCGCTGTCGCGGGAGTCGCGTGGCACAGCCCCGGCAGCGGCGACGGGGTGATCAGGGCCAAGGGTGTGGTCATCGCCGCGGGAGGGTTCGTGATGAACTCCGACATGGTCGCCGAAAACGTACCGTGGCTCACCGAGAAGCCCTATGTCCTCGGCAATACCTACGACGACGGCCTCGGACTCCGCATGGGCGTCTCGGTGGGTGCCGAACTCAAGCACATGGATCAGGCGTTCTGCACCGCACCTGTGTATCCACCCGCCATTCTGCTGACCGGGATCGCGGTGAACAAGAACGGCGATCGTTTTGTCGCGGAGGACTCCTACCACTCGCGGACGTCGAGTTTCGTTCTCGAACAACCGGATTCGACGGCGTACCTGATCGTCGACGAAGCGCACATGAAGCGGCCCCGCATGCCGCTGGTGCCGTTTGTCGACGGCTACGAGACGATCGCGGAAGCCGAACAGGCGCTTGGTATTCCGACCGGCAAGCTTAAAGCGAGCCTCGATCGGTACAACGAGAACGCCGCACGCGGCGAGGACCCGGACTTCCACAAGGCACCGGAATACCTTGCGCCGCAGGACAAGGGGCCCTGGGCGGTCTTCGACATGAGTCTGGGCAAGGCGATGTACGCGGGGTTCACGCTCGGCGGCATGGCAACCTCGGTCGACGGCGAGGTGCTCGACGCCGCCGGAGCCGCGATCCCCGGGCTCTACGCGGCGGGCGCGTGCGCCGCGAACATCGCGCAGGACAGCAAGGGCTATGCCAGCGGAACACAACTGGGCGAGGGTTCGTACTTCGGACGCCGCGCCGGCCGCCACGCCGCCACGCTGCCCCACCGCTGATCGAGCACCACCGCTGATCGAGCTTGTCGAGATCCGCCGGGTCGAGCTTGTCGAGATCACCGACGCGGCGTAAACCTCCGCAGGCGCAGGCTGTTGAGCACGACGAACACCGACGAGAACGCCATCGCGGCGCCCGCGATCATCGGATTGAGCAGCGCCGCAGCGGCGAGCGGAATCGCGGCGACGTTGTAGCCGAACGCCCAGAAGAGGTTCTGCTTGATCGTCCGTAATGTCGCGCGCGACAACGCGATCGCGTCGAGCACCTTGTTCAGGTCACCGTCGACGACGGTCACGTCGCTGGCGGCGATCGCGACATCGGTACCGGTACCCATCGCGATGCCGAGGTCGGCCTGCGCGAGCGCTGGTGCGTCGTTGATGCCGTCGCCGACCATCGCCACGGTCGCGCCCGACTGCTGTAGGCGTACGACCTCCGCAACCTTGTCCTCGGGCCGCACATCGGAGATCACGGTGTCGATACCGACGATGTCGGCGACGTGCCGGGCGGCGCCCGCGTTGTCCCCGGTCAGCAGAACCGGCCGCAACCCCGCCTTCTTCATACGCGAAATCGCCTCTGCAGCAGCTGGTTTTACCGTGTCCGATACCACGATGACACCGAGAGGCGTACCGTCGCGCAGCACGACGACGGGAGTGGCGCCAGCAGCCTGCGCCTCGTCGATGGCACTGCGAAGCCCTTCGTCGAGTTCGACGTCGAGATGCGCAGGCCCGCTGACGGCGACGCTGCTCGTCCCGACCTTCCCCGACACCCCGACGCCGTGTGCGGCGTCGAACTCGTCTGCCTCAGGAACCGGAAGATCTTGTGCAGCAACGACGATCGCGCGACCGATGGGATGCTCAGATCCCTTCTCCACCGCTGCGGCGAGAGTGGCGACCTCGTCTGCCGTGACGCCTGCCGCGGGGTGCACGCCGTCGACGCGCATCTCGCCCGTCGTCACGGTGCCGGTCTTGTCCAGCACGACGGTGTCGACGCGTCTGGTCTTCTCGAGCACCTCGGGGCCCGACAACAGGATTCCCAGTTGCGCACCACGTCCGGTGCCGACCATCAACGCGGTCGGTGTCGCGAGTCCGAGCGCACAGGGGCACGCGATGATCAGGACCGAAACCGCCGCGGTGAACGCTGTCAGCACCGAACCGTCGACCCACCAGAAGATCAGTGCGCCAAGGGCAATGAGCATGACGGCGGGAACAAAGACGCCGGAGATCCGGTCGGCGAGTCGCTGGACCTGGGCCTTACCCGCCTGCGCTGCCTCGACCATCCGGGCCATCTGCGCCAGCGCAGTATCGGAACCGACGTGGGTCGCACGAACCACGAGCCGACCGCTCGTGTTGATCGTCGCACCGACGACGTCGTCGTCGACGGTCACCTCGACGGGCACGGATTCGCCTGTGAGCATGGACATGTCGACAGCGGAGACACCCTCGACGACCACTCCGTCGGTAGCGATCTTCTCGCCCGGACGGACGACGAACTCGTCTCCGACGGCGAGGTCTCCGATCGGGACCCGCACCTCACTGCCCGCACGTCGGATCACGACGTCCTTCGCACCGAGATCCATCAGCGCCCGAAGCGCGTCGCCCGCACGGATTTTGGCACGCTTCTCCGCGTAGCGTCCCGCGAGGATGAAGGTCGTGACGCCTGCCGCGGCCTCCAGATAGATGAACGACGCTCCCGCTCCGCGCTCGGGGAGAAGCTCGAATCCGTGTGTCATGCCCGGCATTCCGGCCATGCCGAAGAACAGGGCGTACAGCGACCAGCCGAATGCGGCGAGAGTGCCCATCGACACCAGCGTGTCCATGGTCGCAGTGCCGTGCCGCAGGTTGCGCCACGCGGCGAGGTGGAACGGATAGCCGCCCCAGACGATCACGGGCGCAGCAAGAGTCAGCGACAGCCACTGCCAGTTGGTGAACTGCCATGCGGGCACCATCGCGAGGACGATGACCGGTATCGACAACAACGCCGAGATGATGAGTCGTTGGCGCAGACCCCGCAGCTCGACGGCAGCGGGACTCGAATCGATCGCAGAAGCCCCGGCTCCCTCGATCAATCCTGAATCAGACGACCCGCCAACAGCTTTCGGACGCACCGGCGTAGCAGTGTATCCGGCATCCTTGACCGCGGCGACGAGGGTGTCGACGTCGGCTGTGCCGTCGACTGTCGCCCTCTCGGTTGCGAAGTTCACCGTGGCGTGGACGCCGTCGAGTTTGTTGAGCTTACGCTCGATACGATTCGCACACGACGCACACGTCATGCCGGTGATGTCGAGGTCGACGACGGTGGCCGGCCCCTCACCGTGCGTCGTGTACGTCGTGGACATGTCAGACCAGCTCGTATCCGGCTTCGGACACGGCGTCGGAGACCTCGTCGCGCGCGAGTTCGCGATCGCTGGAGATCTCGACGACGCCCGTCTCCAAAGTCACGTCGACGTTGTTCACGCCGGGGATCTCGCCGATCTCCTCGCGAACCGATGCGACGCAGTGGCCGCAGGTCATGCCGGTGACGGTGTAGGTGCTTGTAGTCATGTGTTCGGTTACCTTTCGTGGTGGATGATCGTCGCGGTGGTCGGCCGCATCAGGACTTGACGAGCCGGGCGATCGCGGTCATTGCCTCGTCGACCTTCGCGCGACCCGCGTCGTCACTCTCCTGCGCGGCGTGCACCACGCAGTGGTTCATATGGTCTTCGAGCAGGCCGAGTCCGACTGCCTGCAGCGCCTTGGTCATCGCCGACAACTGGGTGAGGATGTCGATGCAGTACTCCTCGTCGTCGACCATGCGCTGAAGCCCACGCGCCTGTCCCTCGATGCGTCGAAGACGCTTGAGGTAGTCGTCTTTGCGCGTGATGTATCCGTGCGCGTTGTGCTCGGCGTCTGTGTTGGCCCCGGCGTCCGGTGTCGCGTCTACGGTCATGGTCACTCTCCTCGTATACCCCTTACCGGTATACCAGGAATCGTCATGAAACGGTACCCCCCTAGGGTATATCGCGATCGGCCGCATGAGCGTCGGATCGCCATGCTCGCCGCGCCTCCATTCTTGACTGAATATTCAGTCAGGATCTACGCTGCCTAGAGGTCACCCGCGGGACCGAGTGCCAGGACGAGAGGAACCCCAGAAATGCGACGCCGTGCTTTTCTGCAGCTGTCAGCCACCGCGATCGGTGCTGCCGTGCTCGCGGCGTGCAGTGACGGCGACACCGCCGCGACGTCATCGGGCGAACGGCGGTCGGACGAGCGGCGATGGGTGATGCCAGACGAAGGTCAACGGCACACGCGAACGTGGATGGCCTTCGCCGCCGGCGAGGCGATCTGGGGCGCGCGGCTGGTGCCGGAGGTGCAACGTAACCTCGCGATGATCGCTACCACCATCTCCCGGTTCGAACCTGTGTCGATGTTGGTGTCGCCCGACGAGATGGGCGTGGCTCGAGAGTTGATCGGCGGAGCGAACGTCGAGTTGGTGGCGTGTCCCCTGGATGATCTCTGGATTCGTGACACCGGCCCGGTGTTCGTGAAAACGGATACCACCGCGGGTGGCGTGGATTTCAACTTCAATGGCTGGGGCGGAAAGCAAGACCACGGCCGCGACAGCAAGGTCGCAGATTTCGTCGCCCGACGCGGTGGCGCGGAGACGGTGCACACCGATCTCGTGCTGGAGGGCGGGGCGCTCGAAGTCGATGGTGAGGGCACCGCGATCATCACCGAGAGCTGCGTGTTGAACAACAACCGCAACCCCGGGTGGTCGAAGGCAGATGTCGAAGGCGAGCTCGATCGCCGACTCGGCGTGACGAAGGTGATCTGGTTGCCTGGGGTACGTGGCAAGGACATCACCGACGGGCACACCGACTTCTACGCCCGTTTCGCCAGTCCCGGAACGGTGGTCGCAGGACTGGAGACCGATCCCGAGTCATTCGACTATGACGTCACGCACCGCCATCTCGACATCCTGCATGCGGCGACGGACGCGCGCGGCCGACCACTGACGGTCGAACAACTCGAGAGCCCATCGAGTGTGCGTGAGCAGTTCGCCAGCGACGACTTCGCGGCCGGGTACATCAACTTCTATGTCTGCAACGGTGCGGTGATCGGTCCGCAGTTCGGGGCCTCCGACACCGATGCCGCCGCGAAGGACACGCTGCAACAGCTGTTCCCCGACCGTGAAGTGGTGCAGGTCAACATCGACGGCATTGCTGCCGGAGGCGGCGGAATCCACTGCGCCACTCAACAGCAGCCGGCCTGAACATCGGCGCCCACCAATCCTGCACCCGCACTCTGAGCGTGGGTCGATCTTCGGAGAAGAGATGTCTGACCGTCGAACCAGCA
The DNA here is from genome assembly GCF_002500165.1 of Gordonia sp. UBA7860. Classification (NCBI taxonomy): domain Bacteria; kingdom Bacillati; phylum Actinomycetota; class Actinomycetes; order Mycobacteriales; family Gordoniaceae; genus Gordonia; species Gordonia sp. UBA7860. The sequence continues at coordinate 35,809 of NZ_DLSO01000100.1, forward strand.
TCCTGGAGGCAGCGGTGCGCGTCATCGCCGAACACGGCGTGCGCGGGCTGCGCGTAGCGCAGTTGAGCGCCGAAGCCGGGGTGTCGACCGCGCTGATCTATTACCACTTCACCGACCGCGACGGCATCCTGCGGGCTGCACTCGAATACATCAACGAGCGCGCTCAGGACTACACGACACCTAGCGCCGACTCCCACCCCCGGACACAGCTGGAGTCAATGCTGCTCGACGAACTGCAAGACACCGACGAGGTGCGCACCGCGAGCGTTGCCTGGGGCGAGCTACGAGCGAGCGCGGCGTTCACTCCCGCCCTCCAAGAACCTCTCCGGGCGAGCACCGCCGCCTGGGACCGAGACGTCGAAGACCTCATCACCCGAATCCCGGACGCCATCACCACTGACCCCGCCGCGACCGCTGCCCGGCTGACCGCATTGGTCGAAGGACTCAGCGAACGATGGCACAGCGGCTCCATCGAGCTGGCCCGCGCCCGTGACCTACTCCGAGGTGCCATCGAGCACGAAGTCGGACCCCGACAACCCGCGTGACGACAAACTGCCTGACTCAGAAACGCGCGCGCTGCAGTGCGTCGGCGAGCTTTGCCAATGCCGCGGCAACCTCACGCAGCGCGTCACTCACCGGATCGGGCTGAGCGCCGGATGCCGGACGACCACCCTGCAACGGGTCGACGTGTTGCTGCGGCGGTGACGGGGGCTGGGGTGATGCTGGCTGGGGTGATGGTGACTGGGGTGATGGTGGCTGCTCGACGGACCGCTGACCGGTCACGTCGAGAGCCTGGTGCCTGTTGGCTTGGAAGGCGGGCGTCGGCGGCGGTTCGGCGTTGGTCGATCGCCGCCCACCGCGATAGGCGTGTGCCGCAGCCGACTGCGTTGACCCAGAATGCGTTGACCCCGAATGCGACGACACCGACTGCTGCGCGGGTGGGGCCTCGCGGAGCGACGACCCGCGCGGATCGTCGAGCCGATGCGACC
>NZ_DLSO01000060.1:0-26363 GCF_002500165.1 Gordonia sp. UBA7860
CCGCTGATCGCCCCAACCCCCCTGCCGGGGCTTTCCCCCGCTGATCGAGCTTGTCGAGACCACCCCGCCCGACCCCACCCCCCTGATCGAGCCTGTCGAGATCACCCGCCGCGCGCAGTGGTCTCGACCTGGGTGCTCGCTGCGCTCGCGCCCGCTCGACCAGCGGGGGCTGCCGTTTCGCAGTCGGGCCCGGCCCGCCGATCGAGCCCCACCCCGCCGATCGAGCCCCAACCCCGCTGATCGAGCCCCACCCCGCTGATCGAGCCTGTCGAGATCACCCGCCGCCCGCAGTGGTCTCGACCTGGGTGCTCGCTGCGCTCGCGCCCGCTCGACCAGCGGGGCGCCCGGCCCGCTGATCGGACCCCGTGCGACACCTTGCCCGACGCCCACCAAACCCTCACACCGCAGCGCGCGTACACAACTCGGTCGTCAGCGCGACGCCGAGACAATAATCTCCTCGGCGCCCCGCTCACGTCACGATTGTGTACGCACCCCGGCTCCAGCCAGACCTTGCGACCCGCATGCACGGCAGCATCACGGCCAGGCTAGATGTGTGTCGAACCGAAGGATATGTGTGCTGCAGCACCCACATCTTTCGATACGACACACATTTCTCGATATGAGTGCGCCCGCGACGCGTCGAACACGTTGTGCGGTGGCCGGAGCCGTTCCAAACAACGGCGCTCAGCCGGCGTCCTTGGCCATATCCATCACCACGCGGCCCTCGATCTTGCCGTGCTCCATCTCGTCGAACACCGCGTTGATGTCGGTCAGACTGCGGACCGAGTAGGTGGGCGTGATCTTGCCCCGCGCGTAGAAATCGAGCGCCTCACTCATGTCCTTGCGGGTTCCGACGATCGAGCCGCGCACGGTCAACCCGAGCAGCACCGTGCTGAAGATGTCGAGCGGGAACTGATCCGGCGGAAGACCGACCAGGACGACGGTCCCACCGCGACGCAGCGCGCTGATCGCTTGCGGAAACGCGTGCTTGTTGACGGCCGTGACGAGTGCACCGTGAACGCCGCCACCCGTGGCCTCCTGCAGTTCGGCGCCCGGGTCGGCAGACGTCGCGGCATTGACCGTGATCTCGGCGCCGTGATGGCGGGCGAGTTCGAGCTTCTCGTCGTCGACGTCGAAGGCCGCCACCCGACGACCCATCGCGATCGCATACTGCACCGCGATGTGCCCGAGTCCGCCGATACCGGAAATCAGCACCCACTCACCGGGTTTGGTGTCGGTGCACTTCAGTCCCTTGTACACGGTGACGCCCGCGCACAGGATCGGGCCGACGGCGGCGAGATCGGCACCTGACGGGATGATGGGACAGTAGCGTGAGTCGACGAGCATATAGCGGCCGAATGAACCGTCGACCGAGTACCCGCCGTTCTTCTGGTTAGGACACAGTGTCTCCCAACCGGTTTCGCACCATTCGCATTCGCCGCAGGCACTCCACAGCCACGCGTTTCCGACGACGTCGCCCACCTTGATACGGGTAACGTCGTCGCCGACAGCAACGACGGTCCCGACTCCCTCATGGCCCGGCACGAAGGGCGGCTCCGGCTTGACGGGCCAATCTCCGTGCGCCGCATGGAGATCGGTGTGGCAGACGCCCGTGTAATCGACGCGCACCAGCGCCTCGTTTCCAGTGGGAGTCGGAACGTCGATCGAGTCGACAGTCAGCGGCTTGGTGAAGTCATGGACGACGGCTGCGCGCATCGTCGAAGGGGTTTGCGAGGATGTGGTCATTGTGCTCTCCTGCACGGTCTTTGCACGTCTCGACGTTCGGACGCGGTGGCATCAGCCGTATCGTCCTTATCCCGCCCCAGAGGATTCGCATGACGCCCACGTCCTTGCCGCCGGCGACGATCCGCCGACCCACCCGACACACGTACCCTCAATGCCGTTATATCAGCGATACGCACGACGCCGCGCGGTTCGTTACAGTTCTGCCACCCCGAAACCCTACAGGCGAGACCCAGTCGCTCGAACTGCGTACGGGCTCGGGCGCAGTCCAAGTCATGATCGGTGCGTACGCGCTGAACACTCCGGTACGAGTTCTTCAGGGCTACGGGTTCGGCGGCTGGGTGATCGTTCCCTGACAAGTCCGACCGCGGCCCTTGACCACCGGACACCGGCCGTGAGCGATCTACTGCTGCCCGAGTCCCCGCTGCATCGCACGCTGGACTCGGGCAGCTTCACGTTTGGCGTACGGATTTGCTTGTCCTGCACGTGATCCGGCGAGTTTCGCACCGATGTGCTCGCCCACCGTGATCGGCGAGTACCGGCTTCCGGCGCCGACGCACGACGGAAGTGTGGAGATCGTCGCGTCGATGTTGCCGTCGTGAAAGTAGGCGGCGGAGCGTCGGCGTTCGATACTCCCGTCGACGATCGGCGGCTTGACCCGATGCAGCGTCGACATCCAGCGCTCATTGGTCCAGCGGGCCATCAGATCACCGAGGTTGATCAGTAATGCCCCGTCCTCGGGAGCGACGTCGTGCCACTGTCCGTTGCCGTCGAGCACCTGCAGACCGCGCACCTGGTCGGCCCAGAGCACGGTGACGATGCCGTAGTCGGTGTGCTCCCCCATGCCCGTCAGCTCGCCGTCGAGCTCAACCTCGCCGGGCGGCAGCGCGTAGTTGTTCATGCGCAGCACGTCGAGTGAGTGGTCGGTGTAGCCGTCGAAGAAGTCGGGCGGGAGGTCCAGGGCGTCGGCGAAGATCTTGGTCAGGGTGTGCGCGACCCGTCGAGCCTCGGCAAAGTATGTCGACACCGCGGCCTCGAAGTGGTCGACCTGCGGCCAGGTGTTGTCGGCGTACTGGTCGTCGGGGAGCTCGAGATCTGGGTACTCCTTGGCTTCGACGCCGACGTTGTATGCCTCGAAGAAGTCGTTCATGCGATTCGCTGATTCGACGCCGAGCGACAACGAGAGTGATTCGGACTTCGGCGGCGCGTACCCGCGATTGATCTCCGGCGGGGTGCGATACGCCTTCTTCTGGTCGAGGGGTAGCGCGAAGAAATCGTCGAGCACCGCGGTGAACTCGTCGATCACGGCCGATGGAATCTCGTGCCCCACAATCTGCATGAAGCCCACCGAACTGGCGGCGTCGTCGATCTGCGCGGCGACGACGGCTTTGTCGGCGGCGCTACCGCCCGCGATATACGGCGTGATGTCGATGAGCGGGACACGAAAGCCGCTGCGCGATTCCCCGACGGTGACAGTCATGCGCTCCATCTTGGCATCGAAATCTCTGATCCGCTGGTCAGGGCATCGTCGACGATCTCGACGCTCAGCCCTGGCCTTCGGCCCGTTCGGTGATGGTGCGCCCGATGCGATATCGCACGAATGCCGGAACCACAAGCGCGGCAAGGACTGTGCCGATCACGACGAGCACACCACCACCGGTCGTGGTGAGTGCGACGCCGATCGACACCGCGACCGCGCCATGCACGACGTCGGCGATTCGCGGACCACCGGCGACGACGACGATGAACACGCCCTGCAGTCGACCGCGCACGTCGTCGTTGGCCGCGGCCAACAGGATCGACTGACGGAATGCCGCCGACGCCATGTCGGCGGCACCACCGATCATCAGCAGCACCAGGGCAACCGGGAGCCACGGCATTGCGCGACCATGAGCAAATCCCACCGCGATACCCGCACCGGCGATCGCGACGCCCCAAATAATGACGCACACAATGACAGCCAGGCCCTGCCGTTGGACGCGGCTCACCCATCCGGAGAAGACACCGCCGATCACGGCACCGGCAGGGATTGATGCGAACAACAGCGCGAACGCCCAGCCGCCGTCGATCGGCCCGCCGAAGTTCTCGTGGGCCATCTGCGGAAACAGCGCCCGCGGCATACCGAAGATCATGGCAATGAGGTCGACCACGAACGACACCATCAGGATCTTGTGCGCCCCGAGATAGCGCAGACCGTCGATGACCGAGCGAAGCCCGGGCACCTTGGGCGCGTCGCCACTGAGTGGCCGCAGCGCGGGCAACATCACGACTGCCGCGAGCGTCGGTACCAGGAAGATGGTGTCGAGGAGATAGAGGAGCGGATAGCCGAGTATCGGGATCAGTGCGCCACCGACGAGCGGCCCGGCTATCGCGCCGGCCTGCATGACCGTCATGTTCAACGACAGCGCTGCCGGCAACTCTTCGTCGGGAAGCAGTCTCGGCAGAACTGCCGTACGCGTGGGCTGGTTGACCGCGAAGAATGCCTGCTGAATCGCGAAGAGCGACAGGATAATCCAGACATTCCCGACACCGAAGGCCGACTGCGCCCAGAATGCCGCACTGCACGCGATCAGTCCTATCGTGGTGCAGATCAACAAGATTCGACGATCCAGCACGTCGGCGAGCGCCCCGCCCCACAGACCGAAGATGACGAGTGGCACCAAACCGAAGAGTCCGGTGAGTCCCACATATGCGGAACTGCCTGTGATGGTGTAGATCTGGGCCGGTACCGCGACGATCGTCAGTTGAGCGCCGATGACGGTGACGATGTTCGCCACCCAGAGACGCCGAAAGTAGATATTGCGCAGAGGCGTCGTATCGGCGAGCAGGCGGGGCACCGAAGCAGTTTAGCGACACGTACTACCAGCGAGTGAATCCCGTTGGCGTATTACCTACTGGGCGGCCGGGCCCTGCGTCGCCTGCGCGAGAGCCTGCAACGACACCCATGTCGCCGGGAGGAACTTCTCCTGCGCAACGCGGCCCATTGCCAGCCCGCTGCCGAGCACCGGCTCGTAGTCGAATCCGACGACGGCAGCCACGCTCGCGCCGACGGTGTCGATCAGCAGTGTCCGGAGCGACGCCTGATTCGGTAGCGGAATGGGGTTGTTGAGCACGACGACGGACCGTTCGAGCACGCCCGCCTTGTGCCACTCGGACAAGAACGGGCGCGCCCGGTTGAGGAGATCAGGCCGTACATTGAGCACGATCACCGGCGTGACCTTGTCGACCAATACGTCGTCGGTGAGATCGGCAAGTGATGTGAGTAGACGCGCACCGGCGTCGACGACCGGCACGGCGCCGTTGCCCCAGACTTCCTCGACCGTGTCGACCACCGATGCTCCTTCGGCGGCGAGGTGGAGGCCGGTACCGAGTTCGCTTCGCAGCAACGACGGGTCGCCACGTCCCTGTAGCCGCAACTCGATATCGCAGTCGTTGCCCGATGCGTCAACCCACCACGACGCGGCGCCGAGCGTCGTCGCCGCTCGATATTCAGCGAGAAGAGCTGAGATCACCGACGTTCCGACACCACCGGCAGAGCCCACCACGACGACCGCGTGTGGCATCGCGGCCGCCTGTTGAGTTGCTCCCTGCACGCTGGTGTCGGACATGTCGATCAGCGGCCTGCTGCGTGCCGACCCACCTTGGCGACGGCGGGTGCTGCTTCGTCGGACTGAGATACGTCTGTCTTGGTCGCGTCCGCCGGGGCGTCGACTGTCGCTGCCACCGGAGTCGACTGTGCCGCAACGCCTTCCGTGGCCGCTGCATCGTCGGGCAGTGCGTGGCGACCCACGGCCTCCTGGGGCCAGTTGACCTCGGAGCCGGGAACCTGAGCGTCGAGACTGCCCGTCATCTGCTTGGTCAGCTCGCGGAAGTGCTTCTCGAGCGCAGCGCCGAGCGGCCCGAGTGCCTTGTACGGCGCCTGCGCCTGCTCTGCCGACCACGTGGTGGTCTGGTTGCCAACCTTCACGTTGACATCGCCGCGATAGTTGACCACGTAGTCGACGCCGGGCAGCCCCTGTTCGGCGGCTGACTCAGCAGGAACCGACAACTCGAACTGGTTGATGCTGGGATCGACCGGCTCAGGCTTGGCGTGCTTGGGCTGCTTGGGATTTCCGTTCTCGTCGAGCTTCCAGGGCTCCTGCGGGTGCGCACCCGGATCGCCTGCGCCTAGCGTGTACGCGGCGATGCCACCGATGGTGCCGCCGATCGTCGCGCCGAGGGCGGCTCCGCCGACAGCGCCTGCTGCCGCTCCGCCTGCCATGCCGATCGGGAGGCCGATGAGAGCGCCGACGGCGCCCCCCGAGAGTGTTCCCACGCCGGGCACCGAAACCGGGGTCAGGGCAACGGCGCCGACACCGGCACCGACGCCCGCACCGACCGCTGCGCCCGGGAGCACGCCGACAAGCGCTCCGGGAATGACACCGGCGGCAGCACCTGCGGTACCACCGATGGCCACGCCGATGATCGTGGCCGCGGCCTGACGCGACGCTTTGTCCTTCGGCACGCCGAGGGAGATCAGGTTCTGGACGATCTTGGCCTCACCGTAGGCCGACCACGCGTTGATGGAGTTGACATCCTTGTCCGACATGCCGTCGGGTATGTCGGTCACGAAGTTTCCGACGCGAATCTTGTTGGGCGGCGGCGCAATCGGACGCACCGGCGCAACGGGCTTCGGCGCCTGGAGCGGCGCGTCGGGTACGGGGCTGTAGTACGTGCTGTAGCCGGGGTCGGTGTAGCCCGACTCCTCATACTGCGGGGCAGCGGTGTACGGCTGGTAAGGAGCTTCTTGGGGCGGGGCCGGGATCGAACCAGCACCGGGGACGTTGATCGGCGCGGATGGTTCGGGCGCCGGCGTCGGAGCCGTACCGCCCTGTTGGGGTGCGGTATCGGTCGGCGCGGTGCCACCCTGCTGCGGCACGGAATCGTTGGGGTTCGTTCCGCCCTGTTCCACAGCTGCCGCCGAACCGGCACCCAACGCAGTCGCGATGGAGGCGACAAGAACCGCAGAGGTGACCGCCGTCTTCATCGAAGGTCGGCGTACGTCCAATGCTGCTTCGCGAGTCCGGTTCTTGGCTGACCGTGTCATCGTCGCGTTGTCCCCCTCATTACTTCTCGACCTGAGACCGAGAACCCCGAATAGTGGCGTTGAAAATCAGTTTTCAGACTTGATCGACGTGATCCAGTACTTGCCACCGGCCTGCACAGTACTGATGGTCTGCTGGTAGACGATCGGCGCCCCGCCATTCGGCGGAGTCTCGGTGAGCGTCACACCATAGGTGTTGTTCCCTTGATCAGTGATCGAGAGGCAGTGACTGGTGCCGACGCCGCGTTGGTCGATGAACTTCTGCATGACATCGACAGCAGCGACCGCGTTCGGCGTCGTCACAGCTTTGGCTTTCTGAGCGCTTTTGTCGACGTAATACGCATAGTTGAACGCCTTGATCACGTTGGGGCCCGAACTCTGGTCTCCCGCACCAGCTCCCGTGGTCACGGCGCCATTCACGCTGGCAGGGCATGTGATAGACGCAGTGGTGCTTTCTGTCGGACCGACTGGCGACGGCCGCGCAGTGGTCGACTCGCGTTCGTCGGACCCCGACAGAGCGACACCGAGAACAGTTGCGATCACCGCGATTACGAGGATCCCTGCCCCCGCGCCGACGAGTGTTCCTCGCCTCTTGTGCCAGGTGCGCGGACCTGCCGCGTTCTCTCGCTTCTGGCGAGTGTCCTCGCGCAAGCGTTCGGCCTGGGAGGTGAGGAAGGCGTCGAGCTCCTGCGAGGGAGAGGCTGACCCGGATTCCTCGCTCGACGAAGCGGTATCCGAACCGGCGACTTTCGAGGCCACCAATACACTCGACGACTCGCGCGCGAGTTCGTGCATCGGAGTCGTACCCGAGGTAGGCCACGGCGGGAGGTCGGCAAACCACTGCTCGAGATCGCTCTCGCTCAACCAGCCCTCCCCAACTGTCGCAACCACTCCCCGAACATGCTGCCGCGAAGCTTAACGCATGCGAAGAACTTGGTCACGAAAACACGGCCCCCTGTGGACCGGCAGATGGGTCTTGTCGTACCGCCCGCTTGGCTCCCGCCCCTGTGACCTTGGCGAAAGCTCTACGGCTGCAACCGAGCCGACCGCCAGCAACCGTCGATCATGGTCAACCGCACCCGGTTGTGCAGTCGGTTGGCTCGGCCCTGCCAGAACTCGACGAAGACCGGTTCGATTCGGTACCCACCCCAATTCGACGGCGTGGGTACTGGATCGCCGTCGTCGAATCCGCCGAACTGCTCGGCGACCGACGCCGCCTTGGCTTCGAGCTCGGCACGGCTACCGATCTCGCGTGACTGTTCCGACGCGTAACCCGACAATTGAGAGCCGCGCGGGCGGTTGTTCCAATACGCCTGCGTCTCGGCGTCGCTGACCTTGGTCACAGGCCCGCGAAAGTGAACCTGTCGTTCCAATGCGATCCATGGAAACGTCACGGCGGCAAAAGGGTTGGCGGCGAGGTCGTGCCCCTTGTCAGACTCGTACCCGGTGAAGAACACGACGCCCCCGGCGTCGACTCCCTTGCACAGCACGGTCCGTGTGGCCGGAAGTCCGTTCACGTCGACTGTTCCGAGCACCATCGCGTTGGGTTCGGGGATGCGCGCGGCAACGGCTTCGCGCAACCACACAATGAACAGTTCGAGCCACGGCGGCTCACCGTCGAGCCAGCTCGGATCGAGATTGTCCCGCACCCCGTCTGCGCCAGCCGCTCGATCGCCGTCGCCGACGTTGGGTGGGATGCCGCCGCCGTAACCGACGCGCATACCGGGCAGGTCGATGGGGTCGTTGTCCACGACGCCGACGGTACTCCCCGACCCGACCCGTCACCGCCCATTGGGAGAGGCGTCCCGCTGTGCCGCACCTGATGGAGTGACCTAGAGTGCTGGGGTGGCGCCGCAGCCCCGCGCCACGCACTTCCCACGGTGTTGCGTGGAGAGAGGTGGCCCCTGTGGCGAACAGCATTCCCGACGACTTCGTACCGGGACTCGAGGGCGTCGTCGCCTTCACGACCGAGATCGCCGAACCGGACAAGAACGGCGGTAACCTGCGCTATCGCGGGGTCGACATCGAGGATCTGGTCGAGAACGCCGTCACCTTCGCCGATGTATGGGCCCTACTCGTCGACGGCCGGTTCGGCGACGGACTACCGCCCGCAGAACCATTCCCGCTGCCCATCCACACCGGCGATGTCCGCGTCGACGTGCAGGCCGCGCTGGCCATGCTCGCCCCCATCTGGGGCTACCAGCCACTGCTCGACATCGACGACGCCACCGCACGCGCCAACCTCGCGCGCGCGTCGGTGATGGCGCTCTCGTACGTCGCGCAATCGGCACGCGGCATCCACCAACCCGCAGTGCCGCAACGGATTATCGACGAATGCCCGACCGTCACCGCCCGATTCATGACGCGGTGGAAGGGCGAACCCGACCCGAAACACATCGCGGCGATCGACGCCTACTGGGTGAGTGCAGCCGAGCATGGACTCAACGCATCGACCTTCACTGCGCGGGTGATCGCGTCCACCGGAGCCGACGTCGCGGCGTCGCTCTCGGGAGCCATCGGAGCGATGTCGGGACCGCTACACGGCGGCGCACCGGCGCGGGTGTTGCCGATGATCGAAGAGGTCGAAAAGACCGGTGACGCAAGAGGTTTGGTCAGGGGAATCCTCGACCGCAAAGAGAAGCTGATGGGCTTCGGGCACCGCGTGTACCGAGCCGAGGACCCGCGAGCACGCGTATTGCGCCGCACCGCATCGGAACTCGACGTCCCGCGCTATGAGGTGGCCGCCGCACTCGAGCAGGCCGCGCTGACCGAACTGCGCGAGCGACGCCCGGACCGGGCCATCGAAACCAACGTCGAATTCTGGGCGGCAGTCATCCTCGACTTCGCCGAGGTACCACCCCACATGATGCCGGCGATGTTCACCTGCGGGCGCACCGCCGGCTGGTGCGCACACATTCTCGAGCAGAAGCAGCTCGGCAAGCTTGTCCGCCCCGCGGCGCTCTACACCGGTCCCGCGCCGCGTCGACCCGAGGACGTCGAGGGGTGGGGCGACGTCGTCAAACCGGGGTTGTAAGCGCGCGGGGAGGGGCGGAACGCAGTGGTCGGCACCACATCCCTAGAATTGCGGGCATGAGCGACGTCGCCATCGAATCCATCACCATCCCCGCAGAGCTGCTGCCCTCCGACGGCCGGTTCGGCTGCGGACCGTCGAAGGTGCGCCCCGAGCAACTGCAGTCTCTGGTCGACATCGGAGCGTCGGTGATTGGCACCTCCCACCGCCAGGCGCCGGTGAAGAACGTCGTCGGCTCGATCCGCGCGGGTCTCGCCGACCTGTTCTCGCTGCCCGAGGGCTACGAGGTGGTGCTCTCCAACGGCGGCACCACTGCGTTCTGGGATGCGGCGGCGTTCGGCCTGATCAAGCAGCGTTCGCTGCACCTGACCTACGGCGAGTTCAGCTCCAAGTTCGCGACGGTCGCCAAGAAGGCGCCGTTCCTCGACTCCCCCGCGGTGATCTCCACCGATCCGGGAACCGCACCGGATCCGGCGGCTCTGACCGTCGACGACTTCGGCGGCGTCGACCTCATCGGGTGGGCCCACAACGAGACGTCGACCGGTGTTGCTGTGCCCGTCGTCCGTCCCGCGGGCTCCGACGACGCGCTGATCGCCATCGACGCCACGTCGGGCGCAGGCGGCCTGCCGGTCGACATCGCCGACACCGACGTCTACTACTTCGCACCGCAGAAGTGCTTCGCCTCCGACGGCGGCCTGTGGATCGCGGTGATGAGTCCCGCTGCCCTCGAGCGCATCGACCAGATCGCCCACACCGATCGCTGGTGCCCGGAGTTCCTGTCGCTGCCGACGGCCGTCGACAACAGCGCGAAGAACCAGACGTACAACACGCCTGCACTCGCGACGCTGCTGCTATTCGACAACCAGATCCAGTGGATGCTGGGCAACGGCGGACTCGACTGGTGCGTCGCGCGTACGGCCGACTCCAGCTCGCGCCTGTACTCGTGGGCCGAGGCCAGCGAGTTCGCGACATCGTTCGTCGCCGACCCGGCGCTGCGCAGCCAGGTCGTCGGAACGATCGACTTCACCGACGACGTCGACGCCGCGCAGGTCGCAAAGGTGCTGCGCGCCAACGGGATCGTCGACACCGAGCCGTACCGCAAGCTCGGGCGCAACCAGCTCCGCATCGGCATGTTCCCGGCGATCGAGCCCGACGATGTCAGCACCCTGACCGCCGCGATCGACTACGTCGTCGGCAAGCTCTGACGTTTTCCGCACAGACGCGGCTCGAGTTGGCAGACGCGGTTGGTACACCGACCGCGTTTGCACGTTCGGGCCGCGTCTGGCGCTTGCAGGGCCGCACGTTTGGGTGCGACCTGCGGATTTGCCGCGTGTCCCGACCGTCCCACGCGTGTCTGTGGTCTAACCTGACGACAATGCCCGCACTCATGGCCACCAGAGGAGGAGCAGATGATGCGTGAACTTCGGGTCGTCGGCGTCGACGTCGACGGCTCGCATGTCATCTGCCAGGACACCGAATCCGGTGAGCGTTTCAAGCTCGACGCCGACGAGCGGCTCCGCGCGGCCGCCCGCGGTGACCTCTCCCGCCTCGGACAGATCGAGATTGAAATGGAATCGTCGCTGCGCCCCCGAGAAATCCAGTCCCGCATCCGTGCGGGCGCGAGTGTCGAGGAGGTCGCGGCAGTCGCCGGAGTGCCGAAGGACAAGATCGAGCGCTTCGCCCACCCGGTGCTGCTCGAACGTCAGCGCGCGACCGAACTCGGCGCACTCGCCCACCCCATCCGCCACGACGGACCGTCGACCGAGACGCTCGGCGACACGGTGACCGAGGGACTCGCCGCGTACGGCCAGAACCCCAACGAAGCGACCTGGGACGCCTGGAAGGGCGACGACGGACAGTGGGTCGTTCAGGTCAACTGGCAGGTCGGGCACACCGAGCATCATGCGCACTGGCGCTTTTCTCCCGGCTCGCACGGCGGAACCGCAGTTCCGCTCGACGATCTCGCCGAGGAGCTCATCCACCCCGAGACGATCGAACCGCGACGTCGACTCATCCCGGTGAGCACGCCGACGATCACGCCCGCCGACGACGACCACGAGGAAGTCACCTTCGACGCCAACGCGTTGATCGGGGCTCAGCGCTCGCGGCACGTCGAGGTGCGGGTGGAGCACGACACCTACACTCTCGACTTCGGGATCGACGACGACGCCGCGCAGGAGCCGACCGTCGTCGACGAAGCTCCGGCCACGGACACCGATCGCGGCACTCAGGACGCACCGACAGGCTCGGACACGTCGACGTCGACCACCGACGACAAGCCGACCGAGCATCGTCGTCGCAAGTCACGCAAGCCTGCAGTGCCCGCCTGGGAAGACGTGCTGCTCGGCGTGCGCAGCAACGGGAACAGCTGAGCACCGGCCTCCATGTCCGCACGCGCAGTCACTCTGTGGTTCATCGACACCGACACTCCCGTCGACGTTCTCCGATCCGGCGTCACCAACGACGTCGACGCGGCCAAGAAGCTGGCGTCGGCAATCTATGGCGACAGCGTCCTCGTCCCGTCCGTCGACACCAACCTCGCCGCGGCGATGGACTCCGACGACTCGCAGGTATACGCGGGTTTCTACGGTCCGCTGACCGTGGTGTCGTGTTCGCTGTTCGCGACGTCGAAGCCGTCGACGTTGACGCGCACCGTCGAGACCATCCGCACCGCGGCGTCGATTCCCGAGAGCGCCGCGGCAGTACTGCTCTACACCGAACCCGATTCTGCGACAGGCGTTTTCGCCCGGTGGGAAGGCGGAACGCTTCGACGCTCGTTTGCCGCCGATCCCGTCAGCATCATCGAAGACGACGGCCTGCCGTACCCGTTCGAGAAGCCGTTCTGGGGAGGTGAGCATCCGCTTCGGTATGCCCCGGGTGTCGCACCCGATCCGCTGGCGTTGCCGTTCCATCCGCAGCAGCTCGCCGAGCAGGGCAACCGCGAGTGGTTGGGATTCCGCTTCACCCGGCCGCTAGCACCGAGCGACCTGGAGCCATTGACGATTCCCGTCACCGGATTCGCCATCCGGCCCGCAGACTACGAACCGACCGAGGCCGACGACGAGCGCTACCGCGAGGCCAGCACCACGGCCGCTGCGGCCACCGCTGCTGCAACCGCAGCCGCGGCGAGCGCGCGCGAACAGGCACTGCAGGCCGAGCGCGCGCCGGAACCGCGGCCCGTCGTCGACTCTCCGCCTGAGCCGCCTGCTCCGACTCCCGCGGACACGCCCGCCGTCGGCATCCCGATCGCCGAACCGATCGCTCCGGCGCCGGTGGCCGAGGGGGTTGTGGCCGAGGGAGCGGGGGCCGAGGGGCAGGACGAACCCGTGGTCGAGGCCGAGGTCGTCGAGCCTGATGTGGTCGAGGCTGATGTGATCGAGCCCGGGGTGGTCGAGCCTGGGGCGAGTCGGCCGGGAGCGCTCGACTTCGGGCCGCGTGACGCACCGGGAGTCGCGGCCGTCGAGGACGCTGTCACCGCGCCGGTTCCGTCGGTGTCGTCGAATGGTGTCGGCGGGGCAGGGGATGTCGAAGCAGGGCTACCCGCGGACGGCGAGTACGTCGACGAGTCGGCCGGCTGGACGCGCCGCGTCGCGCGGTACTTCGGCTTCGGCGCCGATACATAGGCTCGAGCACGACAGTCTGGCCGACCAGAAGTCCAGGTCAGAAGTCCAGCTCAGGGGTTCAGGAACGCCAGGGCGATCGACGACCCAACTCCGGCGAGAAAGCCGATCATCGAGCCCCACACGATCCACCGCCACACGGGTCGGTCGCGTAGTGGCCAGAGTGTCCAGCCGAGTCCTCCAGCGACGAGGATCGCCACGGCGACTCCGATCCAGCGAGCTGCCGCCGACCACGGCGTGATGTCGGCGACGAGCGTGTAGAGGCCGACGAGCAGCAGCGAACAGTAGATCGCACACGTCGTCGCGACGAACAGTCCGCTCGCCCATGGCGTCGGTTCGCCGCGGTCCATTCCCACCGATGACAGTGCCGACGCGGTCGGGTCGTCGAACTCGGCGAGGCTCACCGATCTATCGTCCCTGATCGGACACGCTCGTAAAAGGCGATCGCCGCTGCGGTCGCGACGTTGAGCGAATCCGTGCCCCGGCTCATCGGAATGCGTGCCGCGACGTGGGAGCCCCGGATGGCGGTCTCGCTGAGACCGGGGCCCTCGGCTCCGACGAGTACGGCCACCTTGTCGGCGGAGACCGCGTCGGCGAGCGGGACCGCGGACTCGCGCGGGGTGAGCGCCACCGTCGTGAAGCCGTGATCGGCGAGGAGGTCGAGCGCGCCGCGCCAGTCGTCGAAGCGAGCGTGCGGCACGAGAAGCGCGTGACCCATCGACACGCGCACGCAGCGTCGATACAGCGGATCGGCGCAGCCGGCACCGAACAGGACGGCGTCGACGCCGAGGCCCGCCGCGTTGCGGAAGATGCTGCCGATGTTCTCGTGGTCGTTGACGCCCTCGAGCACGGCGATGGTCCTGGCGTTCGCGAGCGCGTCGTCGACCTCCAATGCGGCTGGTCTGCGCGCCACGCCCAGCACTCCCCTGTGGAGATGGAATCCGACGATCTCGGCCATCACCTCGGCGCTCGCGCGATAGAACGGCACCCCGGACAGGCTCGGGTTCCGCAGGTCGTCGGACAGCTCGTTGAGTCGCTTGTCAACGCCCAGAAAGGCGTGCGGGGTGAACCGCGACGCGATCATGCGTTGAGCCACCAGCACGCCCTCGGCGATCACGAGCCCCTTGCCCGGTCGGCCGCCCGGCAGCGTCGGCAGGTCGGGGCGGCGGTCGACGGAGTTGAGGTCGCGGAAGTCGTCGACGCGCAGGTCGGTGGGGTCGTCGATGTCGATGACGTCGACCGCCAGAGGTGGGGCTGATACAGGCTCGGACACGCGGTCCAGTCTGCCGTAAGCAGTCCGAATTGTTTCTCACGCCCACCCATGTGACACGGTTGAGGAGTGAGATCACCGGACAATCGCAACAACACACTCGACCTCGGACGGGCCACCGACGCCGATTGGAACGAGATCATCACCACGGATGCTCGCGCGTTCGCCATGCGAAATCCCATTTCCGACGACGAGCGCACCGATCTCCGCGGGAAGGTCTCCGACGACGACGTCGTGCTGGTCCGAGACTCCTGGCACGACGACCGTCCACTCGTCGGGGTGTCGATGTTCTACCGGATGCAGATGACGGTCCCCGGTGGTGCACAGGTTCCCGCGGCCGGCCTGTCCTGGGTGTCGGTCGCGTCGACGCATCGTCGACGAGGAATTCTGCGTCGGATGATCACCGAGCTGTTCTCTCAGTGGGAGAGCGAGGGTTTCGCGTTCGCGATCCTCACCGCGTCGGAGGGGACCATCTACGAGCGGTTCGGGTTCGGCCCGGCATGCTTCGCCGAGAGCGTCGAGGTGACCCCCGGACAACCGACGCTGCGCGCCGAGGCGCCCGATCACCCCGAGGTCTACTTCGGCACCCCCGAGCAGGTCGCCGCGACGATCCCCGACATTCACGCACGGTGGGCGCGCACACGCCCGGGCGCGCTCGCGCGGACACCGCAGTGGTGGGCTCCGATCCTCGCCGACCGACCGTCGGAGCGTCCCCCGGCCGCCAGCGGCCTGCACTACCTGCTGCACCCCGACGGCTATGCGAGCTACCGCATCCACAAGAGCTCTGCCGGCCAGGTGCGCGGCGAGGTGGAGGAACTGTTCGCGATCACCGACGACGCACACACCGAGCTGTGGCGGGTGCTGCTCGGACTCGACCTGGTGCCGTCACTGACGGCGTCGATCCCGGTCGACGATCCGCTGCGTGCCAAGCTCACCGACCTGCGCTCGGCTCCGGTCACCGGACGCTCCGACAAGATGTGGGTGGCGATCCTCGACGTCGCCGCCGCGCTCGGCGCACGCACGTACTCCGCAGACCTCGACATCGTCCTCGAGGTCACCGACGGGTACCGGGAGCGCGCGGGAGTCTTCGACGTATCGGTGCGGAACGGTGGCGCGATCGTCGCGCCGTCGACGTCGAATCCGACTGTGCGCATGGATATTTCGGTGCTGTCGAGTTTGTTCCTCGGCGGGGTGCAGCCGTCGCTGTTCGCGAGCGCGGGACGCCTGTGGACAGACTCCGACGACACGCTGCTCGCGCTGACCCAGGCGTTCGCCGCCGACCGCGCACCGTTCTCGGGGACGTTTTTCTGACCTCGACAGGCTCGATCAGCGTCGGGGTTGGCTCGACCGGCGAGTGATCTCGATCAGCGTCGGGGGTGGCTCGACCGGCGGGACGGGGCGCTCGACCGGCGGGACGGGGCGCTCGACCAGCGGGGCGCCGCTCAGGTGGGCTCGTCGGTTTCGCTGATCAGTTTGGCGAGGACCGGCAGGGCGCTGCGGAGGGTTGCGCGCTCATCGTCGGTCAGGGCGTCGATCTGATCGGAGAGCCAGGCGCGTCGAGCGGCGTGCTCGGCGACGATGACCTCCTCGCCCGCGGGAGCCAGCGTCACGATGGCCTGACGCCCGTCGGTGGGGTGCGGCGCGCGCTCGATCATGCCGAGATCGGATAGCGATGCCAGCACGCGCGTCATCGACGGCGGCTTGACGCGCTCTGCGGCCGCCAGCGCGCCGGGCGTCATCGCGCCCTCGATGTGCAGCGTCGACAATGCCGACAACTGGGTCAAAGATACGAGTTGGTTCTGTCTACGAAGGCGAAGTCGCCGCGCCAAGCGCACAATCGCTAGCGCCAGGGCACCCGATAAACCGTCGTCGGTCGGTGTACTCACGGACCTTACATTAGTTTGCCGCACAGCATTTGCAGTACTGACCGGCCGTTTTCACAACTCGAACGGACGACATTGGGTCGAATTGCCCGGTTTTGTGGTCAACTGATCAGGTTGGAGATGGGTTCGCGCGCGAAGTAGAGAGCGAAGACGATCGCGATCGCCCACATCAACGGGTGCACCTTGCGCGCTTTGCCCGCCGCTGCGGCCATCACCACCCAACTGATGAATCCGACGCCGATGCCGTTGGCGATCGAGTAGGTGAACGGCATGGTGACGATCGTCAGGAACACCGGGAGGGCGTACTCGAACTTCGTGAAGTCGATGCGGGTCACCTGACCCATCATCAGCGCACCGACGATGACCAGTGCAGGCGCGACGGCCTCGGACGGGATGACCTCGTACAGCGGCGTCAGGAACATCGCCACGATGAACAGTCCACCGGTCACGATGTTGGCCAGGCCCGTTCGGGCACCTTCGGCGATGCCAGACGCCGACTCGACGAAGACTGTGTTCGACGACGACGACGCCACACCGCCCACGATCGCACCGGTGCCCTCGACGACCAGCGCCTTACCGACGCCGGGCAGATTGCCCTTGTCGTCGGCGAGTCCGGCCTCGCGGCCGAGACCGGTCATCGTGCCCATCGCGTCGAAGAAGTTCGACAGCACCAGCGCGAAGACGAACACACACGCCGCAAGCACGCCGATTCGAGTGAAGGCACCGAAGAGGTCGACGTTGCCGACGAGACTCAGATCGGGCAGTCCACCTGCCGAGTCGGGGATCTTCGGCACCGACAGCGACCAGCCGCCCTGCTTCTGCGCGCCCGAGCCGAGATGCAGCGTCGACTCCAAGATGATCGAGATGATCGTCGTGATGATGATGCCGAGGAGCAGACCACCCGGCACCTTCATCACCATCAACGCGCCCATGAGCAGGACGCCGATCACGAAGACGAGCGTCGGCACCGTGGTGATCGAGTTGCCGAAGCCGAGCTGGACCGGCGTGGTGGTGCCCGCGGCGTCGGGGATGCGGCGGACGAACCCGGCGTCGACGAATCCGATGAACGCCACGAAGCAGCCGATACCCGCTGCGATCGCTGCTTTCAGTTCTGCGGGAACAGCATTGAACACCGCGGTGCGGAATCCGGTGATCGCCAGGATGACGATGATGATGCCGTCGACCACGACCAGCCCCATCGCCTCGGGCCA
Source organism: Gordonia sp. UBA7860 (assembly GCF_002500165.1). Taxonomy (NCBI): domain Bacteria; kingdom Bacillati; phylum Actinomycetota; class Actinomycetes; order Mycobacteriales; family Gordoniaceae; genus Gordonia; species Gordonia sp. UBA7860. The sequence goes on from NZ_DLSO01000060.1 coordinate 17,842, forward strand.
GGTGACCTCGGGGACGATGGTCACCGCGAGCAGGCTGTTGATGCCCAGACCGGTGGCGATGGCGAAGGGATAGTTCGCGACGAGTCCGAAGATGATCGACATGACGCCCGCGACGAGCGCGGTGACGGCCGCGACCTGCGCGATGGGCAGCACGTTGCCGAGGACATCGGCATTCTTGGACTCGCCCGGTATGCCGCCGATGATGATCGGATTGAGCACCACGATGTAGGCCATCGTGAAGAACGTCACCAGACCGCCGCGCACCTCGCGGTTCAGCGTCGAACCGCGTTCGCTGACCTTGAAGAAGCGGTCGACAGCCCCGAACCTCCGCGTCGGTTCCGCCGACTGGGCGCTCGGTTGCGCCGACTGGGCGTCCGGTTGCGCCGACTGGGCGCTCGGTTCAGCCGACTGTGCGTCGGCGTTCGATGGCTGTGTCGGATCACTCGAGGGATCGCTTGTCACAAGGGGGAAGTTACCCTGTCCTCCGTGGCCGATGAACCCGAGATCCCCCAATTGCCGCAATCGCTGCGGGCACCCGAGCCGGTGATCGTCGTCGGTATGGTCGCGTGGCTGGTGGCGACGATCGTCGTGTGGGCCACGGGTTGGGGCGGCGGTCGGACGCTGGCCGTGTGTCTCGTCGGCCTCGCCGTCGGCGTAGCGGGCACAGGCGTCTTCCTCCTCCAGCGCGCGGCATCTCGACGCGGCGACCGGACTGCGCAACGCGGGCTGGACTGAACGACAACCACCGACTGAGCGCCGACCTCCGAGCAAGCAGCGCGGCGTCGACGACACGCTTTTCGACGCAACCCACCCGCGCGCACCAAGCACTTGCTAGGTTAGGTGTTCATGCGGATTCGGGGTTTCTCACTACTCGTTGCGGTCGCTGCGGCACTCGGCTTGCTCGCCGGGACGACGACTGCGGGCACCGCGTCGGCGGCTCCTCTACCGGTGACGTTCAACTTCTTCTCGGGCATCGCGCCGGAGTTGGCAAATCATGGCGGATCGCTCCCGGGCTCCAACGACTTCTCCTGCCGCCCGACGTCAAAACATCCCTACCCCGTGGTGCTCGCACACGGAACGGGCGGATCGCAGCAAACCAATTGGGGCACATACGTTCCGCTGCTGAAGAACGAGGGCTACTGCGTCTTCGCGCTCACCTACGGGGCACTCGATGAGCTGCCGTGGCCAGGTCCTGCCGTCGGCGGAATGGGACTGATCGAAGACAGCGCAGCACAATTCGGGCGTTTCGTCGACAAGGTCCTCGCCGCGACGGGTGCATCCAAGGTCGACGTCGTCGGACATTCGCAGGGCACCGTCGTGCCCGCGTACTACGCGAAATACCTTGGCGGACGGGGCAAGATCGACAAGCACGTATCGATCGCCCCGGCGTGGCGGGGTTCGACGGTGGCCGGGGCCGACCTGATCCTGCCGACGGTTCGCAAGCTCGGCATCTCGGCGGCACAGACTCCGCTCTGCCAGGGATGCGCCGAACTCGACCCCAGCTCGGACGTGATGCGCAAGATCGCTACGGGCGGCTACTACTACCCCGAGATCAGCTACACCAACATCGCAACCCGCTACGACGAGGCCGTCGTCCCGTACACGCTCGGTCTGCCGCCGGGTGGCTCCAACGTGCGCAACATCGTCGTCCAGGACGGCTGCCCGGTGGACTTCACCGAACACGCGGGCATCGCGGGTTCGCGTCGCGCCGCGTACTTCGTCCTGAACGCACTCGACCCCGCACACCCCCGCCCGGTTCCGTGCGACCGGGCAGCGCCGCTCAGCGGGAGCGCGTACTAGGCAGCGGCCAGTCGGCGTGACACAGCGACCAGTCGGCGTGACACGGCGCCCGGTCGGCACGAGGAAGCGCCCAGTCGACGTGCGTTGACTTGCGCGAACGACGATCCACTCCTTTGTGACCCTTGACACGTCAAACAGAGTGAATGTACGTTCATTCACTATGAAGTCCGAGTCACTCCGTCTCGGCGGCCATCATCGCGAAGGAGCACAGACATGAACTACGGCACCACCGACTACGAAGACATCGAGTACGTCGTGGAGGGCCCGACGGCGGTCATCACGATGAACCGCCCGCAGCGCTACAACGCATTTCGCGCCAAGACCGTCGAAGAGATGATCAACGCCTTCCGACGCGCCTGGGCCGACCGCAACGTGCAGGCCGTGATCCTGACCGGAGCGGGAGAGAAGGCCTTCTGTACCGGCGGCGACGTCAAGCAACGCGCCGAGACCGGCGACTACGGGCCGTCGGAGTCGGGCATGTTCGAGATCGGGAACTTGCACAAGGTGATCCGCGACATCCCCAAGCCCGTCATCGCCGCGGTCAACGGACTGGCCATCGGCGGCGGACACGTGCTGCATGTGCTGTGCGACCTGACCATCGCCGCGGATACCGCGCGCTTCGGCCAGTCGGGGCCCAAGGTCGGTTCATTCGACGCCGGATTCGGCTCGGCCTACCTGGCACGGGTCGTCGGCGAGAAGCGGGCGCGCGAGATCTGGTACCTGTGCCGCCAATACGACGCCGCCACCGCTGAGCGTTGGGGCCTGGTGAACTGGGTTGTGCCTGCGGCAGATCTGCTCGACGAGGCCAAGAAGGTCGCTGCCGAGATCGCAGAAAAGTCGCCGACGACGCTGCGCTTCCTCAAGCAGAGCTTCAACGCGGACTCCGACCATCAGGCGGGCCTCTCGAATCTCGCGATGAGTGCACTGGACCTCTTCACCCACTCCCCCGAGGGACTCGAAGGCGCAACAGCTTTCGCCGAGAAGCGCGCACCCGACTTCAACAAGTACGTCGGCGCCTGACCGCAGCAACCACAGACCACAGGAGCAAAAACCATGAGCACCAACAGCATCGCCGTCGTCACCGGCGCAGGATCGGGTATCGGTAAGGCCATCACCCTCGCATTCGCCGAGCAGGGCACCACAGTCGTCGCCGCCGATCTCGACCTCGACGCCGCCAAGCGCACCGCTGAGCAGAACGCGGCCATCATGCCGATGTCCGTCGACGTCGCCGACCGGGCCACCGTCGACGCGCTACGTGACACCGTCAACAACGAGGTCGGTATCGCCGACATCCTCGTCAATGCTGCGGGATGGGACCGCACAGACCAATTCCTCAACGCAAGCACCGAATTCGCAGAGAAGGTCGTCGCGATCAACTACCTCGGACCGGTCCACATGGCGAGCGCCTTTCTACCGGGAATGGTCGAGGCGTCGAAAACCGAAGGCTGGCAGGGCGGTCGGGTGATCAACCTCGCCTCCGATGCCGGACGAGTCGGTAGCGCAGGCGAATCCATCTACGCGGGCGCCAAGGGCGGTGTCATCGCCCTGAGCAAGTCGTTGGCACGAGAAATGGCGCGGCACCAGATCACCGTGAACGCCGTGTGCCCCGGCCCCACCGACACGCCGCTGTTCCAGGCTCAGCCCGACAAGCTCAAAGAAGCTCTCGTCAAAGCGATTCCGTTCCGACGACTCGCCCGTCCCGACGAGGTCGCAGCGCCCGTCCTGTTCTTCGCCTCCCCCGCGGCGTCGTTCATCACCGGCCAGGTGATCAGCGTCAGCGGCGGACTCACGATGGCCGGCTAGGGCCGACCCCGAGGTCAGGAGGAGATCATCATGAGCACCAACGCCAGTCACGACGCCGCAACACCGTACGTCTACGACGCAGCACAGTACCGCTCGTTCTTCGAGCACGAGTTCACGTATCTGAACGGCTTCCGCCGCAACGTGTCCCGATACGCGCACACCACCGCGATGATCGATCCGACGACCGACACCGAGTGGACGTACGCAGAGCTCGGCGCCGCAGTCGACTCGTTGGCCGCAGGCCTCGCCGCCCATGGTGTCGGCGACAGCGACGTCGTCGGATATCAGCTGTTCAACGGGCCCGAGTTCGCGCAGCTCTACCTCGCCACCCAGGCCGTCGGCGCCGTCGGGTCACCGATGAACTTCCGGCTGGCTGCCGGCGAGACGGCGGTCATCCTCGACGTGAGCAGGCCGTCGGTCTACATCTACGACACCGAACTCACCGACATGGTGTCCACGGCGATCGAGCGCGCCGAGCACACGCCGGACGTCCTGATCGGTGTCGGCACAGGCACTCTCGTCGACGGCCCGCGGTCGATCCGGTTCACCGACCTACCGGCAGACGCTCCGGCACCACGGACAACCCGCGGCGTGTTCGACGAGACCACCCGGCTCTACACGTCCGGCACCACCGGTATGCCCAAAGCCGTGCCGATGAACAGCGCGATCGAGATCTTCTCGGCGCATGACGTGATCATGCATTTCCCACTCTCGCCGGAGGATCGCACGCTGAACATGACCCCCTGGTTCCACCGGGGTGGACTCTATTGCGCCGGACCCAATCCCACGTTCTACCTCGGATCGTCGCTGGTGCCGATGCGTGTGTTCGACGCGGCGACGACACTCGACTGGGTCGAACGCTACGGACTGACATTCCTCATCGGTGCGCCGACCAACCTCGCGATGCTCGCTGCCGAGCAGCAACGTCGTCCGCGAGACCTGTCCAGCCTGAACGGCATCGTCACCATGGGCGCTCCCCTCGAACGCGACGCCGCACTGCTCTATCAGGAGGTGCTCACCCCCAGGATCTTCAACGGATACGGCAGCACCGAGGGGTTCTGGAACACCTTTCTGCGTCCCACGGACCTGCCCGATCACGCCGGAACCGCCGGACGCGCCTGCCTCGACGACGACGTGCGTGTCGTCCACGTCCGCGACGACGGGCAGCTGGCCGACCCGGACGACGTCGTCGCACGAGACGGCGACGAGGTCGGTGAAGTGATCATCCGCTCACCGAAATGTGCTGCGGCGTATTTCGATTCACCTCAGCAGGAGAAGGCGAAGTACAACGGTAGCTGGCTGCACATCGGCGATCTCGCCACCTGGGACATCGACGAGTTCATCACGATCGTCGGCCGCAAGGACGACATGCTCATCTCCGGCGGTGAGAACGTGCATCCGGTACAGGTCGAGGAGGCTCTGAACGGCCATCCCGCAGTGGCGGATTCGCTCGTCGTCGGGGTTCCCGACGATCGGTGGGGTCAACTCGTCGTCGCCTACATCGTGCCCGTCGACGGCGCCCACCCGTCCCCGGAGGAACTCGACGACTTCTGCCGTGAGCATCCGATGCTCTCGCAGTTCAAACGTCCGCGCGCCTATCGCATCGTCGAGTCGCTACCTGTCTCTGCGACCGGCAAGAAACTCCATTACCGGGCAACCGAATCCGCTGCCGCCGAGATGACGGCAGGCGAATTCGATGCCCCCGCAACCCTCACAACGTCGACAACCAACGGAGCCGCCCGATGAGCACCACCGCCAGCACGAAGTTCTCCGCACTCGACCCCCTCAACCTCGATCTCGGATACTCCGACGACGAACTGGCCGTGCGCGATTCGGTCCGCGGATTCCTCGCCGAACACGTGACCCCGTACATCGCCGAGTGGTTCGAGGAGGGCGGAATCCCGATCGCACGCGAGCTGTTCAAGCAGTTCGGTCAGCTCGGCGTTCTCGGCATGCACCTCGACGGATACGGCTGCGGCGGAGCGTCGTCGGTACATTACGGGCTGGCAAGCCTCGAACTCGAGGCCTGCGACTCGGGCATCCGGTCGATGGTCTCGGTGCAGGGTTCGCTCGCGATGTTCTCGATCTACAACAACGGCAGCGAAGAACAGAAGAAGCAGTGGCTGCCGTCCATGGCCGAGGGCACCACCGTCGGCTGTTTCGGCCTCACCGAGCCCGACGCCGGATCAGACCCCGCGTCGATGAAGACCCGCGCCAGGCGCGACGGCGACGACTGGATACTCGATGGCCGCAAAATGTGGATCACCAACGCCCCCATCGCCGACGTGGCCGTCGTCTGGGCGCAGACCGATCTCCCCGACGGTGGCGTGGGTGTGCGGGGCTTCATCGTGCCGACCGACACTCCCGGTGTTTCCACACCGGAGATCAAGCACAAGGCGTCGCTACGGGCGTCGACCACCGGTGAGATCGTCCTGGACAACGTACGGCTACCCGCGGATGTGCTGATGCCCGGGAACGACGACCTGCACAAGGGCAGAGGAATCAAGGCTCCGCTCTCGAGTCTCACCGAGGCCAGGTACGGAATCATCTGGGGATCGATCGGTGCGGCCCGTACCGCGTGGACGGCAGCGCTCGAGTATGCCACGCAGCGAACACAATTCGGCAAGCCGATCGCCGGATTCCAACTGACACAGGCGAAGCTCGCCGACATGGCTCTCGAATTGCAGAAGGGCCAGTTGCTGGCATACCACCTCGGACGTCTGAAGGATTCGGTAGGGCTGCGTCCCGATCAGGTCAGCTTCGGAAAACTCAACAACACCCGCGAGGCCATCGAGATCTGCCGCACCGCGCGAACCATATTGGGCGGCAACGGCATCTCTCTCGAATACCCGGTGATCCGTCACATGGTCAACCTCGAATCGGTACTCACCTACGAGGGCACCCCCGAGATGCACCAACTCGTCCTAGGCCAGGCCTTCACCGGCCAGAACGCCTTCCGCTGAACGGAGACCCCCCATGAGCGCACTCACCTACGACATCGAGCACAAGCAATTCCGCGACACCGCAGCACGATTCGTCGCCGAGCAGATCACTCCCTCCCACGAGAACTGGGAAACCGCAGGCCAATGGGACCGCAGCCTGTTCACCGAGGCGGGCAAGAATGGGCTGATCGGATTCGAGGTCGACGAGCAGTTCGACGGGCCCGGCGTCGACGACTTCCGGTACAACGCAATCCTGATCGACGAGATAGCACGTACCGGCGCGGCTGCCGAAGCGATCGCGTTCTCACTACAGAACGACGTCGTCCTCCCCTACCTCACCGAGCTGACCACCGACGAGCAGAAGTCGCGCTGGCTACCGGGCGTCGTCAGCGGGGAGACCGTGCTCGGCATCGCGATGACCGAGCCGGGGGCGGGCAGCGACCTCTCCGGCATCACCACATCGGCGGTCCGCGACGGCGATCACTACGTGGTCAACGGGTCGAAGACGTTCATCTCCAACGGCCGCAACGGCGACCTTTTCGTCGTCGCGACGAGGACGAGTGCGGACAAGCACAAGGGACTCACGCTGCTCGTGGTCGACGCCGCCACACCGGGTTTCGAGCGTGGCCGCAACCTCGACAAGATCGGGCTGCACGCACAGGACACCAGCGAGCTCTCCTTTCACGATATGCGGGTACCGGTGGCGAACCGTCTCGGCGAAGAGGGCGAGGGCTTCTACCAACTGGTGAGAAACCTTCCGCAGGAACGGCTCTCACTGTCGGTGGGCGCCATCGCGGCAGCCGAAGGTGTTTTCGCCCGCACCCTGGAGTATGTGAAGGAGCGCACCGCGTTCGGTTCGCCGATCGCGTCGTTCCAGAACACCCAGTTCGTGTTGGCCGAGCTCGCAACCGAACTCGACATCGCACGGACGTTCCTCGACGACTGCATCGCAGAACACGTCCGGGGAGAACTGAGCGCGGCACGGGCGGCGCGGCTGAAGTGGTGGGCAACCGAACTACAGGTCCGGACCGCGGACCGGTGCCTGCAACTGCACGGCGGATACGGCTACATGCGGGAGTATCCGGTGGCACGAGCATTCGTCGACGCGCGTATCCAGACCATCTACGGCGGGACGTCGGAGATCATGAAGACCATCGTCGCCAAAGATCTGGGGATCTGAGCGGCTACAGTGATGAACGGTGATTCACCGTTCGATGGAGGAGGACTCGTGGCGAAATCCGCAACCGCACGCTCGACGTCGGATCTGGCCGTCGAAGATGCGGTGCGCGCGGTCCGGGTCTCGTCGCGTCGGCGACAGTTGCTCGACGCCGCCGTGGCCGTCATGGAGCGCACCGGGTTTCACCAGATGTCGATGCAGGCGCTCGCCGACGAGGCGCAGGTCAGCGTCGGATTGTTCTACAAGTATTTCGGGTCGAAGGAGGACATCCTCCTCGCCGCCATCGTCGACATCCTGGAGAAGTTCCGCGATCAGTTGCAACCAGCGATGGACCTCGCGGGCGACGACCCCGTCGAACAACTCATCGCCGGTTTCCGCCAGTACGCGCGGATCGTCGACGAGAACCGCGATGCCGTCGTGCTGACGTATCGGGAGAGCCGCACGCTCGACGCGGAGGGTCGGGACCAGATCAAGCAGCTCGAGGTGGAGACGTCGGCGCCGATGCGCGACGCGATCACCGCAGCCATCGAGAACGGGTCGATGAAGGCGGACGTCGATGTCGACCTCGCGGTGTTCGATCTGATGATGCTCGCGCACGGGTGGGCGCTGAAGCACTGGCATTTCGCGCCCGCGCTGACGATCGACGAGTACGCGACGGCGCAGCTGCGGTTCGCTCTGCCGGCGCTGGTCGTCGGCGATCGGCTCGGCGGGTACCTGGCCGCGCTGTAGGGGTGGTCTCGACAAGCTCGACCAGCGGTGGTTGGGCTCGAGCGGCGGTTGGTGGTCTCGACAAGCTCGAC